>DASQCU010000257.1:0-1720 GCA_035634575.1 Beijerinckia sp. | reverse complement strand
TGCTCGGCTATTGCCATGCAAATAATGTGAAGATCGTTCCACGCGGGGCGGGCACATCGCTTTCGGGGGGCGCATTGCCGCTCGGCGATGGCGTGCTGCTCTCCATGATGAAGTTTAATCGCATCAAGGAGGTCGATTTCGCCAACCGTATCGTGGTTGCCGAGCCTGGCGTTACCAATCTCGCGATCACCCGCGCGGTGGAAGAGCGCGGCTTCTATTATGCGCCGGATCCATCTTCGCAAATCGCCTGCTCGATCGGTGGCAATGTCGCGGAGAATTCCGGCGGGGTGCATTGTCTCAAATATGGTCTGACCACCAATAATGTGCTTGGCGTCGAAATCGTTTTAATGACAGGCGAAATCGTAAGACTCGGCGGCCGCCATCTCGATGCCGAGGGCTATGATCTGCTGGGCCTCGTCGTCGGCTCCGAAGGCATGCTTGGGGTTGTGACCGAAGTGACGGTGCGCATTCTGCAGGCGCCGGAGACGGCGCGCGCCTTGCTCGTCGCTTTCGACTCGAGCGAAGCCGCGGGGGCCAGCGTTGCCGACATAATTGCCGCGGGGATCATACCGGGCGGCATGGAAATGATGGACAGGCGAGCCATTAATGCCGCCGAGGATTTTGTCCACGCGGGCTATCCGCGTGAAGCCGAAGCGCTCCTGATCATCGAGCTCGACGGACCGGCGGTCGAGGTTGATAACCTCGTGCTCCGGGTCGAAGCAATTGCGCTGAAGCGCGGCGCAACGCAATGCCGGATTTCGCAGTCTGATGCGGAGCGGCTCACCTTCTGGGCTGGACGCAAGGCAGCTTTCCCCGCGGTCGGGCGCATATCGCCGGACTATCTTTGCATGGATGGCACGATTCCGCGCAAGGAATTGCCGAAGGTGCTGGCTGGTATGCGCGCGCTGTCCGAACGTTACGGATTGCGCGTCGCCAATGTGTTTCATGCGGGCGACGGCAATCTGCATCCGCTCATTCTTTATGATGCAAATAATCCCGGCGAACTCGACCGGGCCGAAGCTTTTGGCGCGGATATTTTGCGCCTTTGCGTCGAGGTCGGCGGCGTGCTCACCGGCGAACATGGGGTCGGGATCGAAAAGCGCGATCTGATGCCGGCCATGTTCACGGACGTGGATCTCGCTTATCAGATCCGGGTGAAATGCGTTTTCGACGAGAAACATCTCCTCAATCCTGGCAAAGTCTTTCCGCAGCTGCATCGTTGCGCCGAATTGGGCGCGATGCACGTCCATGCCGGAAGGCTCGCCTTTCCTGAGATTCCGCGTTTTTGAGTCTTCAAATATCGCCAAAGGGTGCCCGGCCTTGCTTCTGTCAGTGTGACGATCATGAATACCGTGTGCCCCAGGGATGCCGCCGAGCTTGCCGCCTGCGTCGCTGAAGCGGGGGCGCAGCGCATGCCCCTTGGCGTCACGGGCCTTGCCACCAAAACCGGCCTCGGGCGGCCGGTGAAGGCTGCGGCACACCTCGACCTTTCGGCCTTCAACGGGGTCACCTTCTACGAGCCGCAAGAGCTTGTTCTGTCGGCTCTTGCCGCCACGCGAATCGAGACGATCGAGCGTCTTCTCGCCGAGTATGACCAGGAGCTTGCCTTCGAGCCCATGTCCTTCGCGGCGATTTACGGCACGGGCGCCGGAACACTCGGCGGCTGCCTCATGGCGAATCTTTCGGGGCCGCGCCGCATCAAGGCGGGTGCGGCGCGCGA
>DASQCU010000256.1:0-10834 GCA_035634575.1 Beijerinckia sp. | reverse complement strand
GTGCACGACGATCATCAGGGCCGCGGCATTGGGACCGCGCTTCTCAAGGCGATTATCGACACTGCCGATAATTGGCTGGGCCTGACGCGGCTTGAACTCACGGTTTTTGCCGATAATGCGCCTGCCATCCATCTCTACGAGAAATTCGGCTTTATAGTTGAGGGGACGCACCGTGCCTTCGCCTTCAGGGCAGGGGCCTTCGCCGATGCGCTCGCCATGGCGAGGATCAAGGCTTTGAAATAGGTCGCTCGCGCTGCCTTCCCTCTTCCGTCGAATTTCGCGACTTCGGAAGCCATGTTAAGAGCAGGGGAACATCATTCCAAATCGTGATTTCCAAGCCGGGGCAGGTCCAGTGAAACATATTCTCGAACGACTCGATGAACGTCGTGCAAAGGCCCGGCTCGGGGGCGGCGCGCACCGGATCGAGGCGCAGCACAAGCGCGGAAAATTGACCGCGCGCGAGCGTATCGATCTCCTCCTCGACCATGGGTCCTTTGAAGAATTCGACATGTTCGTGCAGCATCGCGCGACCGATTTCGGCATGGAGTCGCAAAAGATTCCAGGCGATGGCGTGGTCACTGGCTGGGGTACGGTCAATGGCCGTATCGTCTTTGTCTTTGCCAAGGATTTCACGGTTTTCGGCGGCTCGCTCTCCGAGGCCCATGCGCAGAAGATCGTGAAGCTGCAGGATATGGCGCTGCGCAATCGCGCGCCGATCATCGGTCTTTATGATGCCGGCGGCGCGCGCATTCAGGAGGGCGTTGCCGCGCTCGGCGGTTATGCCGAAGTCTTCCAGCGCAATGTTCTCGCCTCAGGCGTCATTCCGCAGATCTCGCTCATCATGGGGCCTTGCGCGGGGGGCGATGTCTATTCGCCCGCGATGACGGATTTCATCTTCATGGTGCGCGATACGAGCTACATGTTCGTCACCGGCCCCGATGTCGTGAAAACGGTGACCAATGAAACCGTGACGGCGGAAGAGCTCGGCGGCGCTTCGGTTCATACGGTGAAAAGTTCGATCGCCGATCGCGGTTATGAAAACGATGTCGAGGCGCTTTTGCAAATGCGCCGCCTGATTGATTTCCTGCCGTCGTCCAACAAGGATGACGTGCCCGAATGGCCGGTTTTCGACGACGCCGAGAGGATCGACGCCTCGCTCGATACCTTGGTGCCGGACAATCCAAACAAGCCCTACGACATCAAGGAACTCATCGTCAAAACGGTTGATGAAGGCGATTTCTTCGAAATCCAGGAAGCGCACGCGCGCAATATCGTGACGGGTTTCGGTCGTATGGAAGGCCGTACCGTAGGCTTCGTCGCCAATCAGCCCATGGTGCTTGCCGGCGTGCTCGACAGCGATGCCTCGCGCAAAGCCGCGCGTTTCGTCCGTTTCTGCGATTGCTTCAATATTCCCATCGTCACTTTCGTCGATGTGCCGGGCTTTCTTCCCGGCACGGCACAGGAATATGGCGGCCTCATCAAGCATGGTGCGAAACTGCTCTTTGCTTATGCCGAGGCGACCGTGCCGAAAGTCACGATCATCACCCGCAAGGCATTCGGAGGCGCTTATGACGTCATGGCCTCGAAACATTTGCGCGGCGACATTAACCTCGCCTGGCCGACAGCTCAGATCGCGGTGATGGGCGCAAAGGGCGCGGTCGAGATCATTTTCCGGCAGGAAATCGGCGATGCTGAAAAAATCGCCGAACGCACAAAGGAATATGAGGAGCGATTCCTCTCGCCCTTCGTCGCGGCCGAGCGCGGCTATATTGATGAAGTCATCATGCCACATTCAACGCGCAAGCGCGTTGCCCGCGCGCTTTCCCTGCTCCGCCGCAAGGAACTGGAAAATCCCTGGAAGAAGCACGACAATATTCCGTTGTGATGGGACGGGTCAGGCGATAATCCGCCAAAAGGTTGGTCCCTCTTTCGCTCAATAGACGCGTTGCCGCGTCTTGCTTAAAAGCCAAGCCACACGATTTCGTCGCTCTGCGCGGCGTGGTTCGCCAGGAGTTTCGAGGCTCGCATGTTCAAGAAGATACTCATCGCCAATCGCGGCGAGATCGCGTGCAGGGTAATCAAGACGGCGCGCAAGATGGGCATTGCGACGGTTGCCGTCTATTCCGATGCCGACAAGGATGCGCTGCACGTGGAAATGGCGGATGAGGCGGTCCATATCGGCCCCGCGCCCGCGGCAGAATCCTATCTTATCATTGAAAAAATCATCGGGGCCTGCAAGGCGACCGGCGCTGACGCCGTGCATCCGGGTTATGGCTTTCTGTCGGAACGTGCCGCCTTCGCGCAAGCGCTGAAGGACAATGGCATTACCTTCATCGGTCCTAACCCGAAAGCCATTGAGGCAATGGGCGACAAGATCGAATCGAAGAAATTCGCCAATGCCGCGAAAGTATCTACCGTGCCGGGCTTTCTCGGCGTCATTGAAGATGCCGGCCATGCCGTGAAGATCGCCGATGAAATCGGCTATCCGGTGATGATCAAGGCATCGGCGGGCGGTGGCGGCAAGGGAATGCGCATCGCCCATTCCCACGCGGAAGTGGAGGAAGGATTTACCCGCGCCAGGTCGGAAGCAAAATCCTCGTTTGGCGACGATCGTGTTTTCATCGAAAAATTCATCGTTGATCCGCGCCATATTGAAATTCAGGTCCTGGGGGACAAGCACGGCAATGTGATCTATCTCGGCGAACGTGAATGTTCGATCCAGCGCCGCAATCAGAAGGTCATCGAGGAAGCCCCTTCGCCGCTGCTCGACGAAGCGACACGCGCCAAGATGGGCGAACAGGCAGTCGCGCTCGCCAAGGCCGTTGGCTATGATTCAGCTGGAACGGTTGAATTCGTCGCGGCGCAGGACAAGAGCTTTTATTTCCTCGAAATGAACACGCGGCTTCAGGTCGAGCATCCGGTGACCGAACTCGTGACCGGCATTGATCTCGTGGAACAGATGATCCGCGTGGCTGCTGGCGAGGCGCTTACCATCACACAGCGCGATGTGCATTTGAAGGGTTGGGCGGTTGAAACACGCGTCTATGCCGAGGACCCAACACGCAACTTCCTTCCTTCGACGGGCCGGCTCGTGACCTACCGGCCGCCAGCCGAAGGACATAGCGACGGCGTTACGATCCGCAACGATACCGGCGTCTACGAAGGCGGCGAGATCTCGATCTATTATGATCCGATGATCGCGAAGCTCGTCACCCATGCGGGCGATCGGTTGAGCGCGATCGATGCTCAGGCGCGCGCGCTCGATCAATTCGTGATCGACGGCATTCGGCACAATATTCCTTTCCTTGCCTCCTTGATGGGGCATGAACGCTGGCGGTCGGGCCATCTTTCGACAGGTTTCATCGCGGAAGAATATAAGGGCGGCTTCGCCCCGCTTGCCTCGGAAGGGGAAAGCGCGCATCGCCTTGCCGCCGTCGCGGCTTCAATCGATCACGTGATGAACGAGCGCAAGCGCCAGATTTCCGGCCAGATGCGTGCGGGCCGTCCCGTGCAATTCCAACGCGACCGCTCGGTCCTCTTGGGCCGCACGCGTTACGACATCACACTTGAGGAGGGCGACGACGGCATTCTCGTTCGCTTCACGCAAACAGCCCACGCGCATCTTTGCGCTTCCGATTGGATCGGGGGTCAGAATGTTTGGAACGGCACGATTGACGGCGAGCCGGTTGCTGTTCAGGTCCATCCCTTCCTCAACGGCTATAGCTTGACCCATCGTGGCATCGTGGTCGAAGCGCGGGTCTATACAAGGCGCGAGGCGGAGCTTGCCGCGCTGATGCCGGAAAAGAAACTCGCCGATACCTCGAAATCGCTGCTTTGCCCGATGCCCGGCCTCGTCAAGGCGATCAATGTCGCTGTCGGCCAGGAGGTGAAGGCGGGTGAACCGCTTTGCATGGTGGAAGCGATGAAAATGGAAAATGTGCTTCGCGCCGAGCGCGATGTCACGGTCAAGAAAATCAACGCAAAAGAAGGCGATTCGCTCGCTGTCGATGCGCTGATCATGGAGTTCGCTTAAGGTCCGTGCCGCTTTACTTCGCTTATGGCTCCAATATGGATCTGGCAGCCATGCAGCAGCGTTGCCCGCAGGCGCGCGCGCTTGGACCCGCGCGGCTCGCCCGCCATATGATTTTCATCATGACCGAAGGCTATGCTTCGGTCCGGCGCGATATGAATACGCAAGTGCATGGGGTCCTCTATGACATCGGCTTCGGCGATCTCAAGGCGCTCGATCGTTACGAGGAGATCGGTCGCGGTCTCTATGTGAAAATGACGCAGCCCGTGCTGCGCAATGGGGCGGGCCCGGTGCACGCGCTCATCTATATCGGCAGCACAACAGCCAAGGGCCAGCCGAAGCCCGGCTATCTCGAAGGCGTGACTGCCGCCGCCCGGCAATGGGGTTTGCCGCAAGCCTATATCAGCCATCTCGAAAGTCTCGGTGGATCGGCGGCAGGCGCCGTCCAAAACCCTGGCCGTTGGCGCGCGATCAAACTAAAACCAGCTCCCTAAAGGGCGCTCTTTGCGACCCCGTGAATAATCGAGGAGCTATCATGGTGGCGGAGGAGGTCAGGCGGGTCACGATCCTGCGCGATGTGGCGAGCCTGCGGGCCGAGGTTGCGGCATGGCGGCGCCAGGGCGAGACCATAGCCCTGGTGCCGACAATGGGCGCGCTCCATGCCGGGCATATTTCTCTCGTGCATGAGGCGAAGAAACAGGCTCGCCGCGTCGTGATGTCGATTTTCGTCAATCCAACGCAATTCGCGCCGAATGAGGACTTCAACGCCTATCCGCGCAGTTTCGACGCCGATAGCGCCAAGTTCGAGGCGGCAGGCGGCGACGCGATTTTCGCGCCGGGCGTCGAGGAAATATACGCCCAAGGTTTCGCCACCACAATTTCCCTTGGCGGCCCGGCTGCCGTTGGCCTTGAAGACAGATTCAGGCCAACGCATTTCGCGGGCGTCGCGACGGTGGTCGCCAAGCTCTTGAACCAGTGCCAGCCCGACATCGCGTTTTTTGGCGAGAAAGATTACCAGCAGCTCAAAGTCATCACCCGCATGGCCGCTGATCTCGACATCCCGACGAAGATCATTGGTGCGGCCACCGTCCGTGAGCCCGACGGCCTGGCGCTCTCGTCGCGCAATCTTTACCTGTCGGCGGACGAACGCCTCCTGGCCCCGCGCCTTCATGCGGCGCTCCAGCATTGCGCTCATGAGATCATTCAGGGAAAAGGGCTTGAAGCGGCCCTCGACAGCGCCCGTGCCGCAGCCTTGGAGGCTGGTTTCATCCTGGACTATCTCGAGGCGCGCCACGCGGAGACTTTGGCGCCGATCGGCTCGCGCGACGAAGGACCGATCAGGCTTCTCGTGGCGGGGCGGCTCGGCAAGACGCGGCTTATCGACAATATTGCGGTGTGAGAGATTCCTTCCTGTAGATCCTTGCGTGAAGCGATTGATGCCTATTCAATAGAACTGCTCCGCAGGTACAGGAGGGTGCAATGGGTTTGCTCAGCGAATTTCGCAGCCTCACATCCAATCAACGCAATGTCGTCATCGCGACCTATCTCGGCTGGACGCTCGACGCGTTCGATTTCTTTATTCTCGTTTTCGTTCTGAAGGATGTTGCGCAGGAATTTGACACCAGCATCGAGACCGTAACTTTAGCGATCATGCTGACCCTCGCGGCGCGGCCGATCGGGGCCCTTATTTTCGGGCTCTCCGCCGATCGTTTCGGAAGAAGACCGACGTTGATGGTCAATATCCTTCTTTATTCCTTCTTCGAATTCGCCACGGGCTTTGCAACGAGCCTCACGATCTTCTTCATCCTGCGCACGCTTTTTGGGGTTGCCATGGGCGGAGAATGGGGGGTTGGGGCCTCGCTCACGATGGAGACGATTCCGCCGCGTCTGCGCGGTGCGATCTCCGGCCTTCTGCAAGCTGGCTATCCAAGCGGTTATCTCCTGGCTTCGATTATCTTCGGGGTTCTTTATCCCGTCATAGGCTGGCGCGGCATGTTCATGGTTGGCGCGGCTCCAGCCCTCCTTGTCTTCTATATCCGGCGCAGCGTCGAGGAATCACCCTCCTTTGTGGCAAGGAAACGCGCGGCTGTTGGACCGGGACTCGGACTTCGGCAAGTGTTGCGCGGGCATGCCGGGCTCTTCCTCTATGCCGTTTTGCTGATGACCTGCTTCAATTTCTTCAGCCACGGCACGCAAGATCTCTATCCGACTTTCCTGCGTGTGCAGCGGGAGCTTTCTCCGCAAACGGTCGGCGTTATTGCGGTCGTTTATAATATTGGCGCCATCCTGGGCGGCCTTACCTTTGGACACTTGTCGGAATACATTGGGCGGCGCCGGGCGATCGTCATTGCCACGCTTCTCGCCCTGCCAATCATTCCGCTTTGGGCCTTTGGCTCGACACCGGCGCTGCTGGCGCTTGGCGCCTTCCTCATTCAATTCGCGGTGCAGGGAGCCTGGGGCGTGGTCCCGGTCCATTTGAACGAACTCTCTCCGGAGGAAGTCCGCGGGACTTTTCCGGGCTTCGCCTATCAGCTCGGCAATCTTCTCGCCTCGGTCAATGCAACGCTTCAAGCCGCAATTGCCGGGGCCCGAGCAGGCGATTACGCATTTGCGCTAGCTCTCGTCGCGGGCATCGTCGCGGTCATTCTCGCCGTGCTGACCGCTTTGGGTGTCGAGGCCCACGGCGTAAAATTCGCCGGATCGCAACAGAGCGAGGCCTGATTAAACGGGCAGGGGCTGGAGCTTATCCAGCAAAGTGGAAACCGATTTTGCGTCCAGACACGCGACAATACAAATGCTAAAGAGCAAGATGACGAGCAAAGATGAGTGATCTTTGCTCGTGGGAGGCATGGTCAGCGAGAGATGCTGAAGGAACGCATCGTCCGTGTGAAGATCAGCGGCAGGGTTCAAGGCGTCTGCTATCGCGCCTGGACCGTGCAGGAAGCAAATACACGCGGCATCAAGGGCTGGGTCAGAAATCGTTTGAACGGCGACGTCGAGGCGGCCTTTATCGGCGCGCCGGAAGCTGTCGAAGCCCTATGCCTGGCCTGTTGGAGCGGCCCCGAGTTTGCTCAAGTCGAATGGGTCGAGGTGGTCGAGGTCGATCGCGCCGCTTTGCCGGCGGAGGGGCCCGAGACGGGCTTTCACCAGCTTAGGACGGTTTAGGGCCGTGCAAGCGCAAGCGCCACGTGTTAGATAGCCCTCATTAGAGCTTTTGAATGGGGCGTCCCGCTTTGCACTTAATCGGTTTGATTTTGGCCACCTTGCTCGTCGCTGGATGCAGCCCTTGCGGCGGTCCCGTCAAGTTCAATGTCCCGAGTCTTCCCAGCAGCTGTTACGATCAATCTGCCCCGGGCAAGTAAACCAGCCGGATTGAGCGGATTTGAAGAATATGGTGCACAAGACCCGCCGTAAACATCGCAACGGCGCAACGGCCAGCATTAACACCTTTGATTTTGTCAAATATGGCGTTGACCGATACGACTTCCATGATCCCTATCATCTCGCCATTGAACTTTCCTGGAAAGGTTTCGCGCTAGCTTTCATTGCGTTTGAAATTGCGATCAACCTTATTTTCGCTTCGCTTTATTTGGTCGAGCCGGGTTCCATCGCCAATGCTGAGCCGGGTTCCTTCTTCGATGCTTTCTTCTTCAGTATCGAGACGCTCGCGACGGTGGGCTATGGCGTCATGGCTCCGGCCACTTTCTACGGCCATGTCATCTCAGCCGTCGAAATTGTTTGCGGCATGGTCTTCACCGCGATGATGACCGGCCTTTTGTTCGTTCGCTTTTCCAAGCCGCGTCCGAAAATTCTCTATGCCGATCAGGCGGTCATCACGACGCATAATTCCGAAACTACTTTCATGCTTCGGCTCGGCAATGGGCGCATGAGCCTGCTCATCAATGCGACGGCCAGGCTCGGCGTCTTGTTGCCTGAAGACAGCCTTGAGGGAAAACGATTTCGGCGCTCCCGTGAGCTTGTTCTTTCGCAATCACATCTTCCGCTGTTTGGACTCACGTGGACCTTGACACATCAGATCAACGAAGACAGTCCGCTCTTCGGTTTGGATGCCAAGCGGCTGGCCGAGCTCGATGCCCACTTTTTTGTAACGATTGAAGCGCATGACTCTGCCCTTGGCGCGCCGGTTCAAGACCTTCATGTCTATTCGCATAAGGACGTCGTATTCGGCATGCATTATGCTCAGACGCTCTCGATCGACGATCAAAAAAGGTCGGTCGCCGATCTCAGCCGCATCAGTCTTCTGGAACCAGACCTCGCCGCCGAAGCCGGGGACGATAGGGGATAAGATCATTTGCGAAGGGTGACCGCCGGTTTCCAGAAACTGGATACGAAAGCAAGGGAACTCCCAAGCCGGATTAGGCGGGCGTAGCCAGCCTGTTCAGGAACGCCCTTCGCGGATCGCAATCATGCTCGACCTGACGCTCTATTCTCTCCCTGCCATTTTCGCCGTGAGCCTCGTCGCATTGTTCGCGGCGAGCGAGATTGGCCACCGTTTTGGTTTGCGCGTCAGCGGACAGGCCAATATCTCCACCTTGGAAGCCGCCATGCTCGGTCTGCTGGCGCTGATGATCAGTTTCACCTTTGCCATGGCGCTCATGCGTTTCGACGCACGGCGCGATGCGCTGCTCGGTGAAGCCAATGCAATCGGAACCGCCGCCCTGCGCGCGCGTCTGCTGCCTGCTCCGCAAAACGCCGAAAGTCTGAAACTATTGCGCGATTATGTGCAGATTCGATTGGATATTACGGGGCACACGCCGACACCCGCAGAAATGAATGCCGCGATTGAGCGCTCGAACGAGATTCAGGGAGCGCTTTGGCTGCTGGCCAAGGCGGTCATGGCCAAGGACAACGCCATGGTGCCGACCGGCCTTTATATCCAGGCATTGAATGAAACCTTCGATGATCAGCAAAAGCGTCTGACCGCATTGCGCAATCGCGTGCCAAACATCGTCCTGTTGGCGCTCTATGGCGTCGCCATTGTTGCAATTGGCTTTGCGGGCTATGCTGGCGGGGTTGACCAAAGGCGCTGGAGATTGCCCGTCTATATCATGAGCGTTCTGGTAGCCGCCGTCATCTTGCTGATCCAGGATATAGATCGGCCGAGTGCCGGGTTCATCTCTGTCAATCAGCAGCCCATGATCGATACGGCCAATTCTCTCGCGGGCTATCTGGCCGAAGAGGGCGCGCCGCAATGAATGCCCGGCGTGACGCCGGGCACGAGCGCCTCAATATTCGACAGCTTCGCGCAGGATCGCGAGTTGCGCGAATGAAAGACGGAAAGCTCCGCGCCCGCCTGCCAGAGCCTGATAGTTGCGGCCGGCGACCCGGCACAAAATGTCGAACCAGTCCTGCGCCTCGATATGCGACGGCCGTTCGTTGATCGTGTTCACCTTGCCATCCGGCTTGAAACGGACCTGAACGACGACTTCCGCTTGCTTGGCCGGATCGGCGATTGCCTCGAATTGCGCGGCGAGCGCAGCCGTGTCGAGGATGCCGCGCGTCTGGGCGGCCGGAGCGGCTTCGCGCGAAATCGTTGCCTGATCTTCTTTCACGGCACCTGAAGCCTGCAACTCGGATTCACTCATGGATTTTTGCACCTTTCTGTTAGTTAGCGATTGGTCTCTTAGTGCTGGCGATTGGCGGCCTTCCGCCAATCCTTTGAAAAATTGAAAATTCGAGAAGGAGATTTAATGCGCATCAGGCATGGGCCTTGATCGCATCGAAGGTCTGGCCCATTTCGCGCAGGCTCACCTCGCCAACCAAGGCGTCAGCGAAGACATCTTTCCCGCTCTTCCAGGCTTCCCCTTGATCCTCATCCTGCAAGGCCAGGCGCAGCGCCTGATTGAGTTCATAGGCGCCCCAGGCATAGCCGGCGTCGCGCAGCGCCGATTGCATCGAGTTCTGCACAAAGCTGCGGACCATCAAATGCGGCGATGATAAGGGCACGCTGTCGTCCTGACCGGCCAAGGCGCTGATACAAGCGCGCTCGTCGTAAGAAGCATGGCCGCGGCAAGCCAGCGGACGTACGGCGTAAATGGCGCACGAGCCATTGATGACGAAGGGACATTCGCGCCCAAGCGACATGCGTTCAAGATCATCGAGACCACGCGTTGCGTTATCGGCATCGGCGAGACGCTGCATGACGTCGGCCGCGCCGCTGGCGCGCAAATGGTTTGCGATCAAGATGATTTCCGGCGCGGTCGCCGTCACGCGGATCGTGCAGCAGGTTGCGCAACCTTCACGGCAAGCGACGCTTGGCAGGCCTTCGGCCTGGGCATTCACGTTCCCCTCGAACTTGCCGAACGCCTCTTCGAGCAGACACTCGATCAGGTCTTCATCGTTCTGTCTCTCGGTCAGCGTGGCCGTGAAATCCGCATGAAGGCTTTTGAAGAAGCCGATGGGGCCAGAATCGTTCATCAGCGGCATGACGCGCCTCCCCAATATCTGAGGACGCACAGCTTGCACGGCTGCATGACTCTTGAAACGGGAGGCGTATCAACCACGGGTCGAACTTTCCTTTCATCGGGGAGAAGAAAAAATCTATATCTATTACGATATAGCAATGGACTTGTAAGTCAAGGCACACGCGTGTCCGCCAACCGCATTCGTTCATTTCAACCCGAAAACTCCGCTCGCGGTTTTGATCTATGTCAAAAAGAGGCGGCTGAACCACGCCGCCTCTTCCTCGTGAAAAGCCTGTGGCCCGAAAGCGGCGCGCGCTTTGGCCTCGCGCCGCCGCGATGAAAAAACCGTGGCCGGAGAAGATTTTATGCTTATTTGGCC
>DASQCU010000255.1:0-2124 GCA_035634575.1 Beijerinckia sp. | reverse complement strand
CTATTTCTCTCATTCGCGGGCCGAGTCGGTTCTGTTCAGTGCGCTTGCCCGCAGTTCGGCCTGAAAAGGATGTTGCTCAACTCGGCAGAGAATTCTGCTGCAAGAAAGCCCGTGCGGATCGCGGTGCTCAATTCGCATCCGATTCAATATTTCGCGCCGCTTTACGCCTATCTGAACGCGGTGTCCGATCTCGACGTGACGGCGCTCTATCTCTCGGATATTTCCATTCGCGGGGGAAGGGATGCCGAATTTGGTCGAGATGTGAAGTGGGATCTGGACTTGCTTACTGGGTACCGGTCAGTGTTTCTCGGCAAAGCCGCTCGAATACGAGAGCCGCGAGGATTCTGGTCGCTCATCGCGCCGCAGGTTTGGAACGAGTTGCACTCGGGACGCTATGACGTTCTTTGGCTGCACGGACACAATTACGCGGCCAATCTCATCGCTCTGATGGCGGCCAAGACTGCCAGCATGCCCATCATCATGCGGGGCGATACTCACCTTGGACTGCCGCGCAGCGCAATCAAATCGGCATTGCGCCGGCCGATGATAGGGGCACTCTATCGCTTGTGCGACCGGCTTTTGGCGATTGGATCGGCGAACGCGGCCTTCTATCGGGCGATGGGCGTGCCCGACCGCAAGATATTCCTCGTACCTTATTCTGTGGACAACGATCGCTTCATGCAAGCTGCAAACCTGACGAAGGATCAGCGTACGGCCGTTCGGAGGCGATACAATGTACCGAGCGACCGACCATCGGTGCTTTATGCTGCGAAGTTTACGCGGGGCAAGCGGCCTGGTGATCTGCTTGATGCCGCGCGACGGCTGAAGATGAAGACGGATCGCCCATTCACCGTAGTCATGGCTGGTTCTGGTGAGCTTGAAGAGGGCTTACGCGGCTTCTGCGCTAAGCATCTACTCGATAACGTCGTGTTCACAGGTTTCATCAATCAGTTGGAATTGCCCAGTCTCTATGCCGCTTCAGACATATTCGTGCTGCCATCGGAACTCGATGCCTGGGGACTCGCCGTGAACGAAGCCATGTGCGCCGGTCTTCCCGTCGTTGTCTCCCGCGAGGTGGGATGTGTTCCTGACTTGGTAAAGGCCGGTATCAACGGCTACACGCCGGCAGCCGGCGATGTCGATGGCCTCACACGCGCTCTTCTGCGTTTGATCGAAGACGAAGACCTGCGTCGCCGTCAAGGCAAGGCGAGCCTCGCTCGCATACAGCAGTGGGGCTATCGGCAATGCTCGGAGGGGGTTCGGTCGGCATTGGCAGGTCTGGAATTTCGCCCTCTGGATCCGAACCAGCGGATGGACCGGGTCGGAGCGAGCTGAAACAAAATGTGCGGCATCGCAGGCATCTACGCCTATCATTACGCTGCGAACCCGGTTGAGCATGCCGAGCTGCAGCGCATTCGCGATCATATGGTCACGCGAGGTCCTGATGGGCTTGGCGAGTGGTATTCGCAGGATGAACGGGTCGGTTTGGGACATCGCCGGCTGACAATCATCGACCTTTCCGAACGCGGCGCGCAGCCGATGACGAGCGCCGACGGCAAGCTTGTCATCACGTTTAATGGGGAGATTTATAATTACCGGCATTTGCGCGCGTCACTCGAAGCAGGGGGGCGCAAGTTTTCCACTCAAACCGACACGGAGGTCTTGCTTCACCTTTATTCCGAAAAAGGCGAAGCAATGGTGAATGATCTCCGCGGAATGTTTGCATTCGGTCTGTGGGACGCCGAGAAGAACGCTCTCTTGCTGGCGCGCGATCCCTACGGCATCAAGCCGCTATACTATGCAGACGATGGCTGGACCCTTCGCTTTGCGTCCCAAGTTAAAGCGCTGTTGGCCGGCGGGAAGGTCTCCCGCAGTCAAGAACCGGCCGGATGGGTTGGATTTTGTCTGTTCGGCAGCGTTCCCGAGCCGTTTACGACCTACCAAGAAGTCCGTGCTTTACCGGCTGGCTCGATGCTTTGGGTGGATCGCATCGGCACTCGCGAGGTAAAGCAGTATTTTTCCATCGCCGATGCTTACTGCAGTGCGCAGGTTGCGAGCTCGCCCGCAAACGACGAGGATCTGCAACTCATCGTTCGCGAAGCACTGCTCGACAGCGTGCGGCAT
>DASQCU010000254.1:0-3838 GCA_035634575.1 Beijerinckia sp. | reverse complement strand
ACAGCGATCGCGACCTTGATGCTTGGCGCGGCTTTTCTGATTTTATTGACAATCAATCTCATTCAGGCCTGGAGCCGCAGGAGGTTCGGTTATGTCTGAGACTGCGGCCGATTGGGCGGCCGGCGCAGGGGCCGGCGAACGAAGCAAAGCCGTGGCGCGGCCGCGCCTAAAGGGACAGGTGACGAGCGAAGGCCCGGTCCTCGCGGGCATCCTCATTTTCATTGCGCTCGGCTTTTTGGCCGTTTTCCTGGTTTTGCCGCTTTTTGTTGTTTTCTATGAGGCCTTCGACCACGGTATTGCGGTCTATTTCGAGGCATTGAAGGAGCCCGATGCGCTGTCTGCCATCAAGCTCACCCTGATGGTTGCCGCGATCGCCGTCCCGATGAATCTCGTCTTCGGCCTTGCCGCAGCCTGGGCCATTGCGAAATTCCGCTTCAAGGGCAAAAGCTTTCTGATCACCTTGATCGATCTGCCCTTTTCGGTTTCGCCTGTCGTCGCAGGTCTGATCTACGTGCTGCTTTTCGGCGCACAAGGACTCTTCGGTCCCTGGCTGCGCGCCCATAATATAGAGATCATTTTTGCGGTGCCGGGCATTGTTCTCGCCACGGTCTTTGTAACTTTTCCGTTCGTCGCGCGCGAACTGATTCCGCTGATGGAAGATCAGGGCACAGGCGATGAAGAGGTTGCGTTGACGCTCGGCGCAAGCGGCTTCACGACCTTCCTTCGCGTGACCTTGCCGAATATCAGATGGGCGCTTCTCTATGGCGTGCTCTTGTGCAACGCCCGCGCAATGGGCGAATTCGGCGCGGTCTCGGTCGTCTCCGGCCATATTCGCGGATTGACCAATACAATGCCGCTTCACATCGAGATTCTTTACAATGAGTATAACGTTGCTGCAGCATTCGCGGTGGCTTCGCTGCTTGCCCTTCTGGCCTTGGTGACGCTTGTCGCCAAGACGCTGCTCGAGACGCGTTTCAAGGATGGCCTTGCGCATGGCGCGCGGCGGCATTGAGTGTCATTTCCGAAAAGCGCCTTCCGGTTTCCGGATAAGAATTATGGAAGATCAAAGAGTAGGGACTTGTTTCAAAAGGCTGACGCCATCCAAGCCCTCATCCTGAGGAGCACCCAAAGGGCGCGTCTCGAAGGACGAGGGCGGCTTTAGGGAACACTGGACCTGGACATCATCCTTCGAGACGCAGGCTTCGCCTGCTCCTCAGGATGAGGCGGTGGCTTTTGAAACGGGTTGTAAGAGTCCGCAATGGACATGGAGCAAGAGATGCGCATTCGCGCGACCGACATCATCAAGCGTTTCGAGGGCGTGACGGCGCGCGCGGCCCTGAATGGGGTGAGCCTCGATGTCGCGAGCGGTGAATTGATGGCGCTCCTGGGGCCTTCCGGCTCTGGCAAGACAACACTTCTGCGCATCATCGCCGGGCTTGATGTCGCCGATGAAGGCTCGGTCTTTTTCGGCGACGAGGACGCCTCGCGCAAGAGCGTACAGGAAAGACGCGTCGGCTTCGTTTTCCAGAACTACGCGCTGTTCAAGCATATGACGGTTGCCGAAAATATCGCCTTTGGTCTCGAAGTGCGTGACCGCAAGTCGCGGCCGCCGAAGGCGGACATCAGGCGCCGTGCTCTCGAACTTCTCGATCTCGTCCAATTATCGGGCCTGGAAAACCGCCGGCCATCGCAATTGTCAGGCGGCCAACGGCAGAGGGTTGCGCTCGCCCGCGCGCTTGCGGTCGAGCCCAAGGTTCTGCTTCTCGACGAACCTTTTGGCGCTCTCGATGCAAAGGTTCGCCGCGATCTACGCGGCTGGCTCCGTGAAATTCACGATCGGACGGGACATACCACGATTTTCGTCACCCATGATCAGGACGAGGCACTTGAACTGGCCGATCGTGTTGCCGTGCTTTCCATGGGCCGGATCGAGCAGATCGGATCGCCAGATGAAGTCTATGATCATCCAGCGACGCCTTTCGTCCATGGGTTCATCGGCGAGGCGAGTTCGCTCAATGTGGAGTTGCGCGAGGGCCGGGTTTTTATCGGCGAACATCAGCTTCCGCTTCCCCCGCAAGGCGGCAAGAGCGGCAGAGGTCAGCTTTTTGTCCGGCCGCAAGATGTCGTGATCGGGGAGGGCGGCTCGGCCGCACTTGAAGCGGAAATCGTCGCGGTGCGGCGTACTGGCGCAACGCGCCGCGCCGAGCTCGTCATCCCGGCTGACGCAGGCCATTTGGAGATGGATGCGCCTGCCTCGATCAACTTTCGTTCAGGTGAAAAAATCCCTATCCGCTTCGTACGTGGAACGGTTTTCGTTAACGGCCATGCTGGCTGAGCGCATTTCGGTCCTTGATTTCAGCACGAAAACAAACGAAACCTAGCAAAAACGCGTTGGCGGCCCCTCGCGTTTTTCGCTTAGGGCATTTTCAGGCTCCGGTTTGCCGCGCGAAAATGTAAAGCAATCTATTCCGACATAAGCGGCCACGAAACTCGAAACGCCCAGATGCCATTGGCCGAACACATTCCCGCTTTGATATCCCATTATGGATATTTGGCCATTTTCAGTATTGTGGCGTTGGAAAGCGCTGGGATTCCACTTCCGGGCGAAACCATATTGATCACCGCTGCAATTTTCGCCGGGACTACGCACGGTCTCAATATTCTAGCGGTCATAGGCTCAGCCGCTGCGGGTGCGATCCTCGGCGATAATCTCGGCTTCTGGGCTGGGCGGGAATTCGGCCTCTCGCTTCTCCTCAAGCATGGTCATCTTCTTCGTCTCGATGAGAGGCGGCTGAAGCTCGGCCAATATTTGTTTTTAAGGCATGGTGGCAAGATCGTCTTCTTTGGCCGTTTCGTGGCGGTGCTGCGCGCCTTCGCCGCGATCCTCGCGGGCACCAATCGCTTGGATCCGATACGCTTTTTCCTGTTCAACGCAGCGGGCGGAATCGTTTGGGCGAGCTTGTTTGGGACACTTGGATATGTTTTCGGGGGAGAGGCCCATCGAATCGCCGCTCCTTTCGGTTTTGCGCTCCTCGTCCTTGCCATCGCCGGAGCCATTGTGCTCTGGCGTTTCACCAGGAGCCATGAGGAAAGGTTGATGCGGGAAGCCGAGCTTGCCTTGCCTGGGCCTCTCCGGTCGAGGCCTTGATGAGCCGACTAACATTTTCCAGCCTGGAGCCTTCGTGTTCTTAACCCATATTCAGCCGCTCATAGCTCAGCATGGCTGTTGGGCGGTCTTTCTTATCGTCATGCTCGAAAGCGCGGGTCTGCCGCTTCCAGGAGAAACGGCCTTGATTCTCGCGGCGGGCTATGCCGGGGCGACGGGTCAGCTCGATCTCGCATGGGTGATCTCTGCCGCCGCCGCTGGCGCGATCATAGGCGACAACATCGGCTTTTGGGTCGGTCGCAAATGGGGCGCGAAACTGCTCGTGCGCTATGGGAAATATATCCACCTTCCGGAAAGCCGGCTGAGGCTCGGGCAGTATCTTTTCCAGCGACATGGCGCAAAAATCGTGTTTTTTGGCCGTTTCGTGGCCTTCCTGCGGGTTCTTGCGGCGCTGCTCGCGGGAATGAACAATTATCGCTGGGGTCCGTTTCTTTGCTACAATGCCGCTGGCGGCGCTCTTTGGGCCAATGCAATCGGCGGCGGCGCCTTTCTCTTTGGCGATTCGATCACGAAAGTGAGCGGTCCTCTCGGGATCGCCGCGCTGGTGATCGTGGTCGGCGCCATGATCGCCTTCATGTATTTCGTGCGCTCCGAGGAAAAGAAGATGGAGAAAAAGCTCTCCGGCGAGATCAAGACTTTTTCTTGAGGCGGCCGATCAAGCCTTGCGATCGA
>DASQCU010000253.1:0-12430 GCA_035634575.1 Beijerinckia sp. | reverse complement strand
GCGCGGCTTCGAGGGCGGCGGCCCGCATCTCGACCTCTTGCGCCGGCTTGCGCATTGGCTGATGAAGGAGCCTGAACTGGAGGAAGAAGCCTTGCGCGCCAATGTGCGCGGACAAAAGCTGGAGATCGTGCGGCAAAGCTTGAAGGCGGCGATCCCGCCCGTGACGGTCACCACCCCTTCCGGCAAACAGGAAACCGTGACGCTGACGCCCACTGAGCCCGGTCTTTCCCGCGCGCAAGTGACTGCGGATGAAATGGGGCTCTATCGCCTCACCGATGGGACCTTGTCGGTGCTCGCCAATGTCGGCCCGGAAAATCCACGCGAGTTCCAGGAGGTGGTCTCGACCCCCGACAAGCTGCGTCCTCTCGCCGAGGCTACGGGCGGGACCGTGCGCCGGATCACTGAGGGGGCGGACGGCGATGTGACCATGCCGCGCCTCGTCGCCATGCGCGAAAGCCCCGTCTATGGCGGCTCCGACTATGCCGCGATCAAACGCACCGGCTCAAGCGAGGTGAAGGGCATAGGCGTCGCCCCGCTCGCGATCGGGTTGACTGGCCTCCTCGCCCTTCTCGGCAGCATTGTCGCAGCCTGGCTGCATGAGGGGCGGGGCAGAGACTTGCGGCGAAGCTCGCGCGTCTGATACCGAAGCTTCGGTGACCTGAGCAAGAAGACTTGCTATCAATGTGTTATGCCCGGAATTGATCCGGGCATCCAGGCGAGCGTCAACGTGAAAAACTATACCGAAACGAAGTGGAGGGACTTTTTCACGCGCGCCTAAACCGCGCCCATGACGTGCAGCCGCGCAGCGGAGGCTTTGAAATCGGCCGGATCGGCGCGAGCTAAATCCGGCACGTCGCCGATTTCGAGAGTGTCGCGCGCAAGCTGGTTCATGGCATCGAAAAATTGCACCGACCAGACGTCGCTCACACCGGTCGAAGCAATGCGGCAGGCCTCAAGGCCGTCCGAAAAGAGCTGTACGCGCAATTCTACGGTGCCCGTCCCCAAGATGTCCCGCAGCAGGGTTCGATCCTGCGGCGCCATGGGTCCGACCTCCATCCTGAACGGCAGGGCGCCCCGCACGTGGATGGCCACATGATATCGGATCTCGGCCAGAACCGGCGCGAGGCCGCTCGCGCAGCTTGAAGTTTCACAACTTTGGATTTCAGCGGGCGTTGCGGCAGCGGCTTGCTCGACCACGGCGGGAATAGGACCGGCCTCCAGATAGTCAACGAGAGTCTGACCCGCGGGCGTCATGAAACGAATATGCCATAGCCCCGCCAGCGCTGTGGCCTGGATCTCGGCGACAATCCCGTCGGGCAATGCCACGGTGCCGGTCACCTCGCCTTCGCCCAAAAGCTGCAGGAGGAGCCTCCGATCGTCGGCGCTGAAGGTGCTCAGATCGAAAACATCTTCGGGCGCATAGCCGCTATTGCGAGAAAGGGCATCGGCAAGCGCAGGCAGCAGTTTGCCGATTTCGGGATAGTGCTGGATGAGCGCATCGACCCTCGACGCCGCAAGAAAGGGCAAATCGTTCACCAGAGTTGCACCTTGCGCCAGAAGTTGTTCGGGCGCGGCATAATTCTTGAGTATTGGGCCGACCCTGAATGCGCTCGCGGCAAGCTTCATAGCCTCCCGCAAGTCTAGCCTTCGTCTGGACGCAGCAGGCTGCTGCAGCGCTTTGGCGCTGGCGCAGCGCTTGAAAGTGGGAATTGGCACGTGGCCCTCGTTGTTTCTTTTTGAAGCTGCGAGCCGGAACGGCGGCAGCGGATCGGGACGGAGCCGAAAAAAGAGGTGGTTCGCGAAAACGCGGACGACTTTTTCGGCTCGGCTGGCCCTTCACGAAACTTCCGCCGGCTTCCTAATTGCCAAGCATGACACCCAGATGACTTTGCCGTCCAGCTCGCGGTATGGTCGATCAAAAATCCGTGCGGCTGCGGATTGCGGCCGCAAGCGTGCCTTCATCGAGATAATCGAGTTCGCCGCCGACTGGCACGCCATGCGCGAGCCTGGTTGTCTTGACGTTCAAATGGGCGAGAAGATCGGTGATGTAATGCGCGGTCGTCTGCCCGTCGACGGTGGCGTTGACGGCCAGAATCACCTCCTTGATCGTTTCGCCCGCGACCCTCTCGACGAGGCTTTCAAGGTTGAGATCCTTGGGGCCTATGCCATCGAGCGGCGAGAGCGTGCCGCCCAGCACATGATAGCGCGCCCGCAAGGCGGCGGCGCGTTCGAGCGCCCAGAGATCGGCGACCGTCTCAACGACAACGAGCGTCGCCGGGTCGCGCCGGGGGTCCCGGCAGATCGTGCAAGGGTTGCACGTATCGATGTTGCCGCATGTGGTGCAGGTCACGATTTTGTCGCGCGCGACCTGCATCGCATCGGTCAAGGGGCCGAAGAGCTCCTCTCGCTTGCGGATGAGATGCAAGGCGGCGCGCCGCGCCGAACGCGGCCCAAGACCCGGAAGCCGCGCCAGCAATTGGATGAGCCGCTCGATTTCCGGTCCCGCGACACGCTCGGCCATGATGAAGCAGCCGCCTTCAAAAGCCCATGCCGGGCGGCAGCGAAAGGCCGGCGGTGACGCTCTTCATCTTTTCTTCCATGATCCGCTCGGCCTTGTGGCGCGCGTCCTCATGCGCGCTGATGATGAGATCTTCGAGGATTTCCTTTTCCTCGGCCTTCATCAGGGAATTGTCGATGGAAAGGCTCTTGAGCTGACCTTTCACGCTCATGGTGAGGCGGACCAGGCCGCCGCCGGACTGGCCCTCGATTTCGAGCCTGTCCATCTCGGCCTGCATTTCCTGCACCTTGGCCTGCATGGCCTGCGCCTGTTTCATCAAACCCAGCATGTCTTTCATCGGCGTTCCTCTTGTCTGCGGGCCGCTCCTTGCGGCCCCAGGTATTACAAATCCTCGTCCGTATAGAATTGATCCGGAAAGGCGATGTCTTCGCCGCCTGCATCATCCGTCCCGTTTTGGGCCTCTGGCGGCGGCTCGTTCGAGCGCACGGCGACGATTTCGGCGCCGGGAAAATGTTCGAGGACGCGGCGGACAAGCGGATCGGCCCGCACACCGGTCATCATTTCAAGGGTCTTTGCTTCCGCCTGCTCCTTGAGGCTCGGCGCGCCGGGCTCGCGCGAAATCGCCACCATCCAGCGAGAACCCGTCCACTCCTGCAGTTTGCGCATCAAGGTCTGCGCGAGCGCCGCCGAGGCGCCGGGCACCAGGGAAAATTCGATCTGCCCTTCCTCAAAACGGACAAGACGCACATCGCGTTCGAGCGCGAGCTTCAATTGAATGTCGCGCTTTTCGGCCGCGAGGGCGACAATATCCTCGAAACGGGAAAGCTTGATCGCGGGCGCTTGGATCGCTGGATCTTGCGCAATAGCCCTCGGCGCGGGCGCGGCCATGCCCAAATTCGGGCGCGGCGCGGCTGAGACGGCCATTGGCTTGCCGCTGGGCGCGGCTGGAGCGCTTTGCCGCATCGGCTCCGGGCCCGAAGGGGCCATGCTCGCGAGCTTGCGCAAGGCTTCATCCGGGGTCGGCAGATCGGCGGCGAAGGCAAGGCGCACGAGCACCATATCGGCAGCGGCAAGCGGGCGCGGCGATTCCTTCACCTCCTGCAGGCCTTTCGACAGGATTTGCCAGGCGCGGGTCAAAACCGCCATGCTGAGCACTTCAGCAAAAGCCGTCCCGCGGGAACGCTCTTCCTGCGTCACCGAGGCATCCTCGGCAGAATCCGGCACGAGCTTCAACCTGGTCAGGAAATGCACGAATTCGGCAAGTTCGACGAGGATCTGGCCCGGATCGGCGCCGCGATCATAGAGATCCTTCAGACCGGTCAGTGCTTCGGCCATTTTGCCGCGCATGACCGCTTCAAAAAGATCGATGATGCGGCTGCGATCGGCGAGGCCCAGCATGGCATTGAGGCTTGCGGCGGCGATCTGGCCCTTGCCCGCCCCATAGGCGATCGCCTGATCGAGGAGGGACAGCGCATCGCGCACCGAGCCTTCCGCCGCCCGCGCGATGAGGGCGAGCGCTTCCGGCTCGATGGCGACCGCCTCCCTTTCGCAGATCGAAGTGAGATGCCTGATCAAAACGCCCGCCTCAACGCGCCGCAGATCGAATCTTTGGCAGCGTGAGCGCACAGTGATCGGAACCTTGTCGATCTCGGTCGTGGCAAACAGGAATTTGACGTGTTCAGGCGGCTCTTCCAGGGTCTTCAACAGGCCGTTGAAGGCCTGTTTCGAGAGCATATGCACCTCGTCGATGATATAGACCTTGGTGCGCGCGATAACCGGGCGGTAGCGCGCGCTCTCGATGATCTCGCGCACGTCATCAATGCCGGTATGGGAGGCCGCATCCATCTCGATGACATCGACATGGCGCGATTCGATGATCGCCTGACAATGAAGGCCGAGTTCCGGCATGTGGATCGTCGGGCGGCTGATCGCGGCGTGGCCGTCGCGCGCGGGCACTTCATAATTGAAGGCGCGGGCGAGAATTCGCGCGGTCGTGGTCTTGCCCACCCCGCGCACACCAGTGAGAATATAGGCCTGATGGATACGGTCGAGATCGAAGGCATTCGACAGGGTCTTGACCATGGCCTCCTGGCCGATCAGATCCTCGAAGCTCGAAGGCCTGTATTTGCGGGCGAGGACGAGATAAGGAGCGGGCGTGCCCTTGGCTGAGCTTTCTTCCAAGCGATCGTCTTGCATCGCGCAGGCCTGTTGCGGAACGCTCTCCCCTGAACCGATGAGGATCAGGGTTCCCTTCCGGCTAGCGAAAAGTGCCGGAGCAGCACCGCCTCTTCGTTCGCTCGGCGGAAAGACACGGCTGCGCTACGCTACACGGAAAATCGGCTGATTCGTTGAAAAAGCCAATTCGTCAAAGTGGGAGGCTGGACAGAGACCCGCCCGGTCTCGTTAGGGCTGCTTCCTTCCGGACCTGACCCGGTTGGCGAGTGGTGCGTCCACCGCCAACCTCCCGCCCCCTATTTGGACTGTCGGCGCGATTTTCGCAACCTCTCTCTTTGCGCGAATTTGGCGAGATCGGCTTTTAAGTTTAAGTTTCCGCGTCTGGCAGGAGCCAATATGCAAGATGACAGCTTTCCCTCGCCCGATCGGTCGCTGCTGACCGGTTTTGCGGTCAACCGGCTCAATCGCCTGTCGGAAAGGCGCGGCGATAGGCAATTCATCGAGGGCTTGAAGGGTGCGCCCTCGGCGCGCAGCCTTGTCCTTTCCGGCGATATTCCGGTCCTGAAACGGGCGAAGAACAGTTTCGACGCGCATTTTACCTTTATTGAAGCGGAATCGCTCGGCACCGTGCGGGAAACTGCTTTCCTGGGGATGGATGGCGAGGACCCCCTGTTCGCCACCCTGATCGAAGCCGAAACGCCGGAAAATGCGCAAGGGCGCGACGATATTGCGATGATCGATCTGCGTTCGATCGCGACTCAAGGCCTCGTTCCGGCTGAGACCTTGGGCGTGCTTGGCCAAGCCAAGAGCCTCATGTATTGGCACACAAGGCATCGCTTCTGCTCCAATTGCGGCGCGCCGAGTATCGTCCTGGCGGCAGGCTGGCGGCGCGAATGCCCCGCCTGCAAGGCGTCGCACTTCCCGCGCATCGACCCCGTGGTGATCATGCTGGTGCATGAAGGCGAGGAATGCCTGCTTGGCCGCCAGGCAGGGTTTCCGGCGGGCATGTATTCCTGCCTCGCGGGCTTCGTCGAATCGGGCGAAACTTGCGAGGATGCGGTGCGCCGCGAGGTTTTCGAGGAGGCGGGGATCGGCGTCGGGCGGGTCGATTATTTGGCCTCGCAGCCTTGGCCCTTTCCGGCATCCTTGATGATCGGGTGTATCGCGGTCGCCGCGAGCCATGCGCTGACGGTCGATCACCGCGAGCTTGAGGACGCCCGCTGGTTTTCTCGTGAAGAGGTGAAACTCATGCTGGCGAAAAGCCATCCGGCAGGGCTCACCTGTCCGCCAAAACTCGCAATCGCCAATCTCCTGATTCGCGCATGGGCTTTGAACGAATTCGGGCCTTGAACGAAATTGGAGTGAAATTTCATGTCTGAGCCTTTATCTCCTTTGCGCGCGCGCCTGGAAAGGCTCTGCGCGCAAACCCCTTTTCTCGCCGATCTTGGGGTGGAACTGGTGGATTGCGGCAAGGGCTGGTGCGAAATGGTGACGATCGACCAATGACCAGCGCCCTCGTGCTCTTTTCCGGCGGTCAGGATTCGACGACCTGCCTCGCTTATGCGCTCGATCGCTTCGAGAGGGTTGAAACGATCGGCTTCGATTATGGGCAAAGGCACCGGATCGAGCTTGACCAGAGGGAGAAAATCCGCCGGGCGTTGAGCGAAAAATTCCCGCGCTGGGCGGCAAGGCTCGGGGCCGATCACGTGGTTCGCGTCGAGGCGCTGGCCGAGATCTCAAGTTCGGCGCTGACGCAGGACATCGCGATCGAAATCAATGAAAAGGGCCTGCCGAATACTTTCGTGCCCGGCCGCAATCTCCTGTTCCTGACGCTCAGCGGCGCGCTCGCCTATCGGCGCGGCTTGAAACATATTGTCGGCGGCATGTGCGAGACGGATTTTTCCGGCTATCCCGATTGCCGCGATGACACGATAAAGGCCATGCAGCTCGCCTTGAATCTCGGCATGGACGCGCATTTCGTGCTCGATACGCCCTTGATGTGGCTCGACAAGGCGGCGACTTGGCGGCTCGCGGAGAGCCTCGGCGGCAAGGCGCTTATCGATCTCATCATCGAGATGACGCATACCTGCTATTTGGGCGAGCGCGGGAAAAGGCACGATTGGGGCTATGGCTGCGGCACATGCCCTGCCTGCGCGCTGAGGGCTGCGGGCTGGCGCGGTTATCTTGGGGGAGCGTGAGCTGAGTGGGAGGGTGGATAGGCAGCTTAAAATAAACGTTCCGGCACGGACCCAGAAGGCCGTCTAAACGGTTGATAGACACCACTTGCGAACATTGCCACTGCCCCCGGGTGAGCAGATGCTGACATTTGTTCTCAAGCGGCTTGAGCTTGGGGGAGTGCCGTAATGATAAATGTGAAGCAGGTGCTCAAACAGAAGGGGCCACAGGTCTTTTCGATCCATCCGGATGCGACCGTCTATGATGCGATCAAGAAAATGGCGGATGAAAATGTCGGTTCGCTGGCCGTGGTGGAGAATGGCGAGCTTGTCGGCCTTATTACAGAACGGCACTATGCTCGAAATGTCGTGCTGAAGGGCCGGACCTCACCGGCGACGCCGGTTCGAACCATTATGGAAACCAATGTTGTCTACGCCAAACCCGAGCAAACGGTCGAAGAATGTATGGCTGTGATGACAGACAAGAAAATAAGGCATCTTCCGGTCATTGAGGATGAAAGAATAATAGGCATTATCTCCATCGGCGATCTGGTTCAGGCAATCATCAGTCACCAGCAATTCACCATAGAACAGCTTGAATTTTATATACAGGGCGTAAAGTCTTAGACAGTGAACGCTCGTGTGCTTCATCGTTCGACACGAATTGAACACAAGCGGTCAGGGACACAGCCTTCGACCTGAAACTCACTCGGCCCCGCACACCGCACCCGATAATGGCGCGCCGCTTACCGCGTCGTTGCAGGGATAATCGGCGTAGCTCGCCGATTTCAAATATTCTATCAAGGCATAGCGTTCCTCGATTGAAAATTCGTCCCCGAGCTTGCCGGGCCGGCTGTCATTGGCGAACCAATGGCCGTGATTTGAATTGCCCTTGGCCTTGCTGTCGAATTCTTCGGCATTGGGAAAGGGTTCGGTTCGAAAGCCGAGCTTTTCCGGGTCATATTCGCGCGTGCCTTTATAGAAGGCCGCGGGGCGTTCCGGGCTCAGGAGATCGTAGATCGTCGGCACCGAGCCATTGTGCAGATAAGGCGGGGAAGCCCAAATCCCGATGAGCGGGCGCGCCTTATAGACGAGATTGGCGACGACCTCGTTCTTGCGGCCCAAACCATCGGCATCTTCGCGCTGCGCTTTGGTATAATTCTCTTGATCGTAGAAATAATCCTTGACCTTTTCGGTCACGGTTCTGAGCGCCTCCGCCCCATCTATCTCCCGGTCGATGCCAAGTGCCTTGCCGGAATAACGGTTCTCCTTGAAAGCTATGGCTTCACCCGGATCGGTCCCGATCTCTTTAAGCGGAATTGGCGTGACCTTCCATTCAATGGGTGTCGCTTGGCTAACAACCTTGATACCGTGGCAGGCGGCGCAATGGTCTTCGAATAAGGCCCGTCCGTGCTCGGCCCGCGCCTTGTCGATTGGGCCCAGCACATTCGCAGGCCAGACAGGGGCGTGGAGCCGATGCAGGCTCGTTTCCATTTCGGCAATATTGGCGAATTGCACCGAGGTTCGCCAGCGCTCCGACTCTGGCTGCGTGACATGGTCATGGACGAAATTCGTCTCGGCGCGAACACCCAGGGCTTCGCCCGCATTGCGCGCCATGGGCTGGCGGACGGAGGCATTATATTGCACCCAGTCGAGCCGCCAGATGTCCCAAAGATAGGGGAATTTCACCGGGGCGAGGCCGGGGCGATTATTGGACACATCTTCCGTATCATCGGCCAGCAAAGTATTGGCAATCCGCTGCAAGGCATCGAGGCGGCCATAACCTTCCTCGGCATAGAGGGGCGTCGGGAAACTCGTTCTCAACGCCGTCCAGGCCTTCCCGGCGGCCCGTCGGAGACCGGCTTCCACCTCTTCCCGTGGCTGGTGTGTCGAGGCCGTGACCGAATCGAGAAAGCGGGCGCGTTTCCAAGGCAGGATCCAGGTGGCGAGGATTGATTTGCCGACCATTTCCTGATAGGCGCCAGCATTCATCAAGGCGCCTGCCCCGTCGATCTGGATCGCAGTGCCCTTGTAATTGAGCTGGCCCGTATGACAGGTGGCGCAGGTGAAGCCAACCTTGGCTTGCGCAGGTGAAGTGCCATCGGGAGAGGCCCAGCTGCCGACTGTCCATCCAACCGGCAGAGCTTGCGGATTTAGCTCGTCCTTCTGGATGAAATCGGTCAGGAATCTGAGGCCTGCCAGGGTCTCCTGGTCGATCAGGGGCTTGTCGCTGAAAAACCCTTGCTCGGAGGCTTTGAGCCAGGCCAGTGGCATCAGCAAAGTGCCTTGCGGCGTATAGCGGAACCATTGCCGGTCCCAATCCGCCCAACCTTGATCGAGATGCACGAGTTCCGTGACACGTTCCGGCGCGGGCAAGCCGGGATTTTTAAGCTTCGCGTAGGTGTAAGCCGCACCACCGAGGACGACGAGCGGCACGACGATCCAAAGAATTCGAGCTAAACGCATGAGTTGAAAATTTCTTGAAACAGAAGCTTTGCTGGCGGCAATATAGATGGATGACTTAACAGAAGCAATGTCCGAACCCGTGTTCGGATGGGGAGGAACCTTGCGTGTACGCGTCGGATGGCTAACGTGAACAACCTTGAATCCCTGCTTCTGAAAGTACGCCCTCCTCTTTGGACATCGTCGTCGCTAAACCAGGCTCGAGTTCGATGATGACCGCTTCCTCGCATGGATCGCGTGACTGCACCCTTAGCTAAATCGGTCATAGATCGACGATGACGTCGCTCTGGGGCTGGCAGCAGCAGATCAGCACGTTGCCGTCCGCGGGCGCGTCAAGCGGGTCTGGCCGGTAGCTGACCGTCCCTCCCACAAGCCCGGTTTCACAAGTGTGGCATACCCCCGTCCGGCACGACCATCGCACAGGTATGTCGCACGCTTCAGCAAGCTCGAGAAGGCTTTGGAACGATGGCTCCCAGCGGACATCAAGGCCGCTCCGGGCGAACGAGACCAGCGGCCCGGTGCCAGGAGGCCCGGCCGGCAAGTGAGGCTGCCGGTGAGGCGCGTCCGCGACCCCTGGTGTGATGGACGGACCAGAGCCGAAAATCTCGGTGTGGATGCGGCTTGTCGCGATCCCCCAGTCTGCGAGGCCAAGGGTCAGATCGTGCATGAAGGCGGGCGGCCCGCATATGTAGAAATCGGCATTGCGTGGTATCTCAAGTTCCTGGAGCCCGCGCATGTTCAAACGCCCGCGAGCGTCAAAATCCAGACCTCGCTCGTCCTCGGGAGCGGGCGAACTGTACCAAATGTGGCTGTGGCCGTGGACCAAAGCTTTCAGGAGAGTGCGAGTCTCCTCGGCGAAAGGGTGCTCGCGGCGGTTGCGGGCCGCGTAGAGCCACCAGACTTCCTTTGGCGACGCCTCGGCGGCCAACGCGTGGAGCATGGCGAGTACGGGCGTCGCCCCGATGCCGGCACTCAGCAAGACGACGGGTGCGTCGCCCGCGCGAAGCGTGAAGCTGCCCCGAGCCGCGCTCACGTCGAGATCGTCACCAACCTGCAGCTTCTCGTCGATGTAAGCGCCAGCCGCGCCATGGGCTTCCCGCTTGATGCTCACGCGATAGCACTCGGCATTAGGTTCGCCCGACAGCGAATAGCTGCGCAAAAGTGCGGGCGCATTGGGCTCCGGCTTTAGCCGCAGAACGACAAACTGGCCCGGCAGGGCTTCGGTCAGAAGACGCCCATCAATGGGCTCAAGCACCAGCGAGATCACGCTGCTGCTCTCGCGAACCTTGCGCGAAACTCGCATAGGGCGAAACCCCTGCCAGGCCGGAGGCGGGCCCGACACCGCAGCGAGCCCCGCGTTTCCTTTCGTCTCGCCGCCGCTCTGTTCCTGCTCGAGCAGAGCCTTAAGGGAGGCGCGCCAGCCGGCGCTCAGCGCCGGGATGCGCAGCGCGCGCTCCAGCTGGCCGCGGAGGTGACCGGGCATGTACAGCAAGGCATTGACCTCGAAGACAGTCATGCGCTCGGGACCTGCCGCGACCCGCACGATCTCGTCGCCGGCTTCCACCTCGCCTTCGTCCAAAACGCGGAAATAGAAACCAGGTCTGCCATGTGCGACCAGCAGCGCGGCCATCTGCGGCTCATTCATCCGGATGCCCACCCGATAACAGGTGACGCGCGGTTGTGTCACTTCGAACAGAGCGCTGCCGATACGGTAGCGATCGCCAATGCACACCTCTTTGTCGGACAGGCCGTCGACGGTGAAGTTCTCTCCGAACTGCCCATAGGTGAAATCGTCTCGGCCAAGCTGGCTTTGCCAATAGTGATAGGAGTCGATCTGATAGACGAAGACCGCCCGGTTCTCGCCGCCGTGCCCAGCCAAGTCCCCTTGCCCGTCGCCGTCGATGTTGAGCTTACGAACCATCCGCCGGCCGCGAACGGGTGTCTTCCAAATGGCGGTGTGGACGGTCTTCCCTCGCCACTCGATATCACGAGGCAGGCCCACGTTGACCGAAAGCAAGCGTGCCGTCACTTTCTCCTCCTGTTGCCAACGGCTTCGCTCCGTCGATCTGCTCGACCAAGTGAACACCAGAAGGCGCGGGCTCGAATGGACTGCGCCGTAAAGTTGCTTCTCTCATCTGTTGAGAGCCTGCGGACCGCTGACAAACCCATTGTCCCGAACGTAGAATCGCAGCAGACTGTCAGCTGCGCGCGTCACTCCGATCCGTTTGCTCTGCCCGATTTCGCCGGACGCCTGACCGTCAGATCCGAGCCACAGCGGACCGCTCCGGCAGAGGTCGATCCCGTCCAGCTGGCGATCAATCCTCAAGGCTGCGCTCAGCCGTCCCGGCCCCCGCGCCAAGTCTTGCACCCGCTCGGTGTCGCGATATCGCTCCATGATCCTGATGCCATCAGTTGGCTCGATCGCCCTGATCAAGACGCCCGCGCCCACGCCGGACGTCTCGCTCGAGACGTTCAGCATGAACGAGCTGCCATAGGCGCGATAGACATAGGCGTGCCCGCGCTCGAGGAAAAGCGCCCGATTGCGGGGGGTCATGCCGTGATAGGCGTGGCCCGCCGGGTCGCCGATGCCATAGGCCTCGGTCTCGACGATGCGGCCGCCCGCCACGCCTTCGGCCAGCATCCGCACAAGCATTTTGCCGATGAGAAAACGGGCGAGCTCTGCGGTCTGGACGGGCAGCTCCGCCCTCTCCAGCACGCGCGGGCACGCTCCTGTCACGGCGATTTCACCCCATCCGCTCAACCCAATTCGCGCGCGAAGGTCCCGGCTCGAACGGGTCGGCAAAGTACTGGGTCTCGCGGGCCACCTTGCCATCCAGGAACTCCATCACGCTCACCGAATAGGATGGCCGGCCGTCATAGGCGAGGATGAATTCCGTGACCCAGAGGTCGCCCGTGCCGACGATTCGGCGCACCGTGAAGCGCTTGCAGTTCGGCTGTGCGATGCGAGAGGCCTGGATGTTGTGCCGGCCCCTGATGCGCTCGCCCGATTGCGGGTACTCGAGCACCGCATCCTCGCGGTAAATGTCATGCTCGACCTCGAACTCGTTTGCGTCCGAGGCGGCCCAGTGGCGATTGAGCG
>DASQCU010000252.1:0-10988 GCA_035634575.1 Beijerinckia sp. | reverse complement strand
GATAGGCCGGGCTTCCGGGCCCCACGGTTTCGCGGCGAAAGCAGAAGCGGCAATAGACCGGGCAGACGTGCAGGAGCTTCAAAAGCACCCGATCCGGATAGCGATGCACGATCCCCTCGACCGGGCCGAAGGCTTCATCCCCGATCGGATCAGTCAATTCCTCCGGGCGCGCTTCGAGTTCGCGCACATCCGGGATGAATTGGCGCGCAATCGGGTCGTTCGGATCGCTGCGATCGATCAGATCGGCAATGGTCTGTGTCAGGCCGATGACATAGCTCTGGCTGACGCGCTCAATCTCCGCCTGCCGTGCCCTTGGGATAAGACCCGCCGCCACGAGATCGTCAGCGCTGCGCAAGCCCGCAGACGAAACCAGCGGGGCGCAATCGTGCCGGGGCGCAGGCTCCAGCGGCAAAGAGGACAATAGCGGATAAGGCAAAGGTTTGTTCATGGCACCTGTGAGATTTCGGCCACCGGGGTCCAGAGAACCTGCTCGATCCGCGCGGCGCCGGTCGCGAGCATCACGAGCCTGTCGAAGCCAAGCGCGATCCCGCAAGCCTGCGGCATTGCCGCCAGGGCATCGAGAAAATCCTCGTCGATTGGATAGGACTCCCCATATATTCTTTCCCGTTCGGCCATTTCCATTTCAAACCGGCGGCGCTGTTCGGCCGGATCGGTCAATTCGCCAAAGCCATTGGCGAGTTCGACGCCGCAGGCATAAAGCTCAAACCGCTCGGCGAAACGCCTGTCCGCGCCCAATCTTGCAAGCGCCGCCTCGCTCGCTGGATAATCGGTGAGGATGGTTGCCCGGCCGTGGCCGAGATTGGGTTCGATCTTCTGGCTCAATATTTTGCTGAAAAGGTCGGACCAGCTATCGTCCGCGACGACCCTGATCCCGCACTTGGCTGTCATGGAGGCCAGCGCGTCACGGTCTTGCGCCTCACCGGCAATCGTCGAAAGAAGATCGACATTAGCATAGCGGTCAAAAGCCTCGATCACGCTCAAAACTTCGGGCTCTTCGTAGGGGTCGGCGATGATCCCGCGAAAGCAGAATTCCCGGGTTCCTGCTGCGGTGGCCGTGCGCGCGAGAAGCCCCGCGCAATCCTCCATCAGGCGCTGATAGGGTTCATTGGCGCGATACCATTCGAGCATTGTGAATTCGGGATGGTGGAGCGGACCGCGCTCGCCATTGCGAAAGACATGGCCGAAGGTGAAAATCCGCGTCTCACCGGCGGCGAGCAGCTTTTTCGCCGCAAATTCCGGCGAGCTGTGCAGGTAAAGTCTTGAGCGCTGGCCGCCGCCCTCCCAGATTTCAGTTGCAAAAGCGCTGATATGGGCCTCATTTCCCGGCGAAACCTGGAGGATTGCGGTATCAACCTCCAGAAAGGACTGATGGTGGAAAAACGCCCGCGCGGCCTCGACCATCCTGGCTCGCCGCAGAAGGAAAGGCCGGCGGTCCTGGTGGACATGCCGCTGCCACCAGGGCGAACGGGATTGGGAAGCTTTGCTCATTTCACGCTATTTGGCTTGAAAAAGGAACCGGAACAGGGGTAGCGAAGAGGCGGAACATTCGCACTTGCGCCACCCGTCTCTCCCTCACACCCCATGTGGGGTTGACGATTTGCCGCCGATCCTTGATTGGATCGCCTGGAAAATGATCCCCGCGCTCGGGGTGGCGCATCGTATAAAGGAAAACCTGTGAAAGTCATCGCCAGTTCGATTCGCAAAGGCAATATTATCGAGCGGGAAGACGGCCAGCTTTATGTCGTCCTCACGGCAGAGAGTTTTCATCCCGGCAAGGGCACGCCGACAACCCAGATCGACATGCGCCGCCTCTCCGACGGCGTGAAGACGACCGATCGTTACAAGACGACGGAGCAGGTCGAGCGGGCCTTCGTCGAGGACATGAATTTCAGCTATCTCTATCAGGATGGCGACGGCTATACATTCATGAACAGCGTGACCTATGATCAGGTCATCGTCCCGCCCGACGTGATCGGCGATCAGGCCGTCTATCTTCAGGAAGGCATGAACTGCATCCTTTCGATCTTCAACGGCACCGCCGTCGGCATCCAATTGCCGGCGAGGGTGACGCTCGAAGTCGTCGAGACCGAACCGGCCATGAAGGGGCAGACGGCCTCCTCGTCTTATAAGCCCGCCAAGCTCTCGAATGGTGTCCGCGCCATGGTGCCGCCGCATATTTCGCCCGGCACCCGGATCATCGTCCAGACCGAGGATGGCTCCTATGTCGAGCGGGCCAAGGACTGAGCCTCAGATGAAGCTGCGCCGTGTTTGATCTGCAAGGCCTCGAAAAAGCAGCGGCGCTCGTCCATTCCGTGCTGCCGCCGACGCCCCAATTTGCCTGGCCGCTGCTCGCGGCCCGCACCGGGGCGCAAGTTTTCGTCAAACACGAAAACCATACGCCGACCGGGGCCTTCAAGGTGCGCGGCGGGCTGACCTATATTGAAAGCCTCTTGCGGTCCGGTGCTCCACCCAAGGGGCTCATCAGCGCGACACGGGGAAATCACGGCCAAAGCCTTGCCTTTGCCGCAAGGCGCGCGGAGCTTCCGGTAGTGATTGTGGTGCCGGAAGGCAATTCGGTCGAGAAAAACGCCGCAATGCGGGCTTTTGGCGCCGAATTGATCGAAAGCGGCCGCGATTTCGATGCCGCGCGGGAAACCGCCATGCAACTCGCGACGGAACGCGCGTTGCGTATGGTTCCCTCCTTTCACCCCGAGCTCGTGCGTGGGGTCGCAACCTATGCGCTCGAACTTTTCCAGTCGGTCCGCGATCTCGATACGGTCTATGTGCCGATCGGCCTTGGGTCGGGGATTTGCGGGCTCATCAGGACCCGCGATCTTTTAGGCTTGAAGACCGAAATCGTCGGTGTCGTCTCGCGTGAGGCCGATGCTTATGCGCAAAGCTTTGAGCAGGGCAGGCTTCTGACGACCGAGAGTGCGATCACGATCGCCGACGGCATGGCCGTCCGCGTGCCCATGCAGGACGCCTTGACTTTGATCCGCGCCGGGGCCGCGCGCGTCGTCCGGGTGAGCGATCCTGAGATCAAAGCGGCCATGCGCGCCTATCACGAGGATACGCATAATCTCAGCGAAGGCGCAGGCGCAGCGCCGCTTGCCGCGCTTCTTCAGGAAAAGGAGCGCCAGCGAGGACGACGGGTCGGGTTGATCCTGACCGGCGGCAATATAGATCGCAAGGTTCAGGCGGAAGTACTGGCAGAGGTGGCCTGAGCCACTTTGAACCACCCGTAGCCCATCCGCGTCGCTTTTGGTGGCGCGAATTTTCAGGTTTTTTCACCATACTTGGCGGCGATCATGGCCAGCAGGATGCGAAAATCCGCCGGCTCCTTCATCTCATCGGGGAGACGATAAATATCGCGCAGACGCCGGCCGAGCTGCGCCTCGAAGGACGTGCCTATACATCCATGATTCATATCGGGTTTTTCTAGTCCGGCCATGGGTGTGATCCTGGAACCGCCTGCGAACATGTCTTTCATGTGGCCGCCCTCGATCATCTCGTTCACGTGCTCACTTTTCCAAGAAGCCTGAACTCTTGCGGCACAACCCTTTACCCAAATCGAACCCTCATATTTTCAGTACGTTGTGATCGAAATTCCTAATGAAAACTTAAAGAAAGTCATTTTGTTCCCATATATTTGGAGCGTAGCTGGATAAGCTTGTGTAAGCCGGGCGAATGTCCTTTGCTATTACCACCGATAAAGAATGACCGGTGGTGCTATTCTCGAAGTTCCACAACCTTTTGAAAAAGCGGAAATTCGAGAAAAGGGTCCAAGGTTGCGATCCTTCGCAGAAGGTCCTGCTGCATCCTTTTTGCTTGAAAAGCGCCCGTTGCTTCAAAACGGCGGTCAAGAAAAGGACTGGAGCGGAAAATGAAGGTCATTGCGGTGATCCCGGCAGTCATGCCTGCGGAAAATGAATTCAGGCCGTGCCTTTATGAGATCGCGGGCAAGCCCGTGCTCGGTCATGTGCTGGATCGTGTGGCTCGCGCCGGCAATCTTGTGGGGCTTGTCGTCGCGACGACGCAGGCGGCCCGGGATGACGCCGTCGTTTCATTTTGCGAAAGCCGCGGGACGCCCTGTTTTCGGGGTGAGGCAGGCAATATGCTGGGGCTTATTCTCGCGGCGCTCAAATCCACCGGGCAGAAAGGCGCAGTCCTCGTTCATCCCGACAGCCCGCTCATCGATCCCGCGATTGTCGATCATGTCGCCAATCTCGTCGAGATGACCGATGGAATGCTTGATTTTGTCGGCACCAATCTGACGCCAACCTATCCAAAAGGCATGGATGTCGAAGGTTTCACCCTCGCCGCCCTTGAGGATTCCGACCGGCGTTGTGCCGAGCCCGAGATCCGCGCGCAAGGCACGCTTTACCTGCGGACGCATTCACGCCTCTACCGGATTCTGAGCGTCAAGCCCGAGGCGGAACTGCACAGGCCCGAAATGGTGCTCAACGTCGCAACAGTGGACGATCTTGCGAAGATCGAAGCTATCCTGCGCCATTTTGAAGGCCGAAACGATTTCACCTTGGCCGAACTGATCGCCTTTGTGGATAAAAGCGCGGCAGAAGCTGCGGATACGAAAACTGCTTAAAACCTGTTTCAAAAGCCACCGCCTCATCCTGAAGGAGCAGGCGAAGCCTGCGTCTCGAAGGATGACGTCCAGTGTTCACAGGAAGCCGCCCTCGCCCTTCGAGACGGCCTTGCAGGCCTCCTCAGAGCCTGTGACTCTTTCGAATTTGGCCAAAATCCACCGTTGATTTCATTGGGTTTTTTGATCCCAAAAACGCCAAATTTCGAATAAAGTTACAAACTCTCAGGGTGAGGGCTTCTATCAGTCCACCAGATCCTCGTCGTCGTCGGGCTCGACGTAATCCGGGTCGATCAGCTTGCGCGCCGTGCGCTGGCCTTTGGGGCTCAGCCCGATGAATCCGGCCCGGGCGCGTTCGGCGACATAGCCCAGCACCAGGATATGGTGATGAATGGCGCGGATTTCGTCGCGGGTCAGCCCCAGCTCCTTCTCGATTTGCGCGGCAGGGACCGCATGGTCGGGCGGCAAACCCGTTTTATAGAGGAAAGGCACGATTTTTATGCGCAGCTCCTCGAGCCGCTCGGCGGGAAGTTCCGGAATTGCGGATAAAGCCATCGTCGATTCACTCTCGCGGCAGGTTTTGCCCGCCGCCTTTTTGAGCACAGGCCGCAGCCCTGCCATGCGACAAGAAGATGGCGGGACGCCCCCGCCTCTCCCCGTGAATGCTAGCCCCATGCCAAATTGAGGAATGGTTCAGCCGGAAATCCGTTATTCGCCGGGCGCCTTGGCGTCGATCGCGAGGGCATGGACGCCGGCATTGAGTTCGGCTTGCAGCAGGCTATTGATGGTGCGGTGGCGATCGACGCGGCTCTTGCCCTTAAACGCTTCGGAAACCACTTTGACCTGAAAATGTGTCCCGCCAGAACCATGGGCGGTGCCCGGCCGCATCACAGCATGGGCATGGCCGGCATGTTTATGCGATTCATCAATCACTTCCAGTGAAATTGGCGCCAAAGCTGCCTGCAATTTCGCCTTGATCGTATCGCCTACAAAAGCTTCACTTTGCTCGCTCATAAAAATCCTCCTCGGCATATGCCGCGCTGAACTCAATCATCATTTTACCGCTTGGAACTGCTCGCGGCCACATTCATAATGCCGGAACCATGAATCTGAACTCCCGTCTTTTCGATCGCATCAGGGTCAAACCCACCGAGAAGAAGGCCGCCGCGCGCACCGATCAGCCCCGCTGCGACCATCCCGGCTGCAATGCCCCTGGCGAATTCCGTGCCCCGCAAGGGCGTTTGCGCGAGGGGCAATATTTTTGCTTCTGTCTCGAGCATGTGCGCGAGTACAATGCCTCGTACAATTACTTCAACGGTATGAGCGCCGAGGATGTGGCGCTCTACCAGCGTGACGCCGTGGTTGGCCATCGCCCGACCTGGTCGATGGGCTCTCAGCGCGGGGCCAAGAATTTTCGCGAGGAAGGCGACGATCAGTCGCAACCTTCCGACGTTTTAGGCATGTATCGTGCAAGTGCGCGGCGGCATCTCCCGGAAGAGCCGAAAACGCCACGGCATGGGGTGGCTGCCCTGAAGGCATTCGATGAATTGGGCCTCGATGGCACGGCCGATGCTGCCACTGTCAAGGCCCGCTACAAGGATCTGGTGAAGCGCCTCCATCCAGATGCCAATGGCGGCGATCGGTCCAATGAAGATAAACTGCGGCAGATCATCCGCGCTTACAATTACCTGAAGTCGGTGAAGCTCGCCTGAGGCGGCTCGCAGCTTCGAGAGCCCGGGTGCTCGGGGAAACTCTTGAACCGAGCCTTGAGGGCACGGAGGACGAATGCAAAGCGTAACAGGTGAAAATAGTAGCCCCAAGCAGACCGGCCTGCCCGATATGAAGATTTCGGTTCGTCAGGTCTTCGGCATTGATAGCGATATGGAGGCGCCGGCCTTTTCGACCCCCGATGGCCATGTCCCGGATCTCGATCCCGATTATCTCTTCGATCGGGACACGACCCTTGCCATTCTCGCGGGCTTCGCCAAGAACCGCCGTGTCATGGTGACCGGCTATCACGGCACCGGCAAATCGACGCATATCGAACAGGTCGCGGCCCGGTTGAACTGGCCATGCGTACGTATCAATCTCGACAGCCATGTCTCGCGTGTCGATCTTGTCGGTAAGGATGCGATCGTCCTCAAGGACGGCAAGCAGGTCACTGAATTCAAGGATGGCATTCTGCCCTGGGCGCTTCAGAACAATGTCGCGCTCTGTTTCGACGAATATGACGCCGGCCGTCCCGATGTCATGTTCGTGATCCAGCGCGTCCTCGAAGTCTCGGGCCGCCTGACCCTTCTCGACCAGAGCCGTGTCATCCGCCCTCATCCGGCCTTCCGCCTGTTTGCGACCACGAATACGATCGGCCTTGGCGACACATCCGGCCTCTATCATGGCACGCAGCAGATCAATCAGGGCCAGATGGACCGCTGGTCGATTGTCACGACCTTGAACTATCTGCCGCATGACAAGGAAGTCGAGATCGTGCAGGCGAAGGTGAAGCGGTTCCAGGACAAGAAAGAGGGCCGCGACACGATCAATAAGATGGTCCGCGTCGCCGATCTTACCCGGAATGCCTTCATCGCGGGCGATCTCTCCACCGTGATGAGCCCGCGCACGGTGATCACCTGGGCAGAAAACACCGAGATCTTCAGCGATGTCGGCTTTGCCTTCCGGCTGACCTTCCTCAACAAATGCGACGAACTCGAGCGCACCCTGGTTGCCGAATTCTACCAGCGCTGTTTTGGCCAGGAGTTGCCCGAAAGCGCGGTCAATGTCGTGATGAGCTAAGGGTCGCGAACGGCGAAGGGATGACGCCCATCGTTTCAAATTCAGCCACTGCGAAGACTCGTCAGCTTGGAAAAGCGGCCGGACCTGCAGGAAAAAGCGACAGTTCCGGCAAGGCGTCTGAACTCGATTTCTACGGATGGGCTAAAAATCAGGCGGCTCTCCTTCGGGAGGGCCGTCTGACGGAAATTGATGCACTGGGCCTGGCCGACGAGATCGACGACGTGGCAAGCCGCGAGTATGACAAGCTTGAAAGTGCCCTCACGGTTTTGTTTCAGCATATCTTGAAATGGGACTTTCAGGCGGAACGCCGTTTACGCAGTTGGGCAAATACGATCGCCGAACAAAGAAAGCGGGTTTCGCGGCAGCTCGCCCGCAACCCAAGCCTGAAATCGAGGCTGGAAGAAGCCATTACCGATGCCTATGGCTATGGCCGAAGCGGCGCCTCGAGCGAAACCGATTTGGACATTGATATTTTCCCGTCCGGATTGCCCTATTCATGGGAAGATATCATGAACCGCGAATTCCTGTTCGTCCCGCCGACAGGTAATTAAGGAAACCAAGTGAGTTCCAACCAGAAGCCGCCGATCAAATCCGAAGCGCCGCAGGAGCCTTTCAAGCGCGCGGTCGCAGGCTGTATGCGTGCGCTTTCGCGGATGCCGCAGCTCGAAGTCGCCTATGCGTCCGAAAAACCGAGCCTGATCCGCAGCGGCGCGACCGCCAAGGCGCGGCTGCCCGAACCTGCGCGCAAGCTCGACCAGCGCGAGGCGGCGATTTTGCGCGGTCACGCGGATTCGATGGCCTTGCGCCTCACCTGCCATGATATTGATGTGCATCGGCGCCTGATGCCGCAGACGACCGTGGCCCGCGCGGCTTTCGAGGCCGTCGAACAGGCGAGGGTCGAGGCCATCGGCTCGCGCCGGATGCAGGGTGTCGCCGCCAATCTCGATGCCATGCTCGATGACCGGTTTCAGCGCGCCCATTATGCGGATATTGCGGTTCGCGCCGACGCGCCTCTTGAGGACGCGCTCGCCATGATCGTGCGCGAGCGTCTGACCGGCATGAGACCGCCGAAGAACGCACAAAGAATCGTCGATCTTTGGCGTCCCTTCGTCGAGGAAAAGGCGGGCGCCGATCTCGACAAGCTGAGCTCATCGATCGAGGACCAGCGGGCCTTTGCGCACGCCGTCCACAAGCTTCTGACGGCGCTGGAAGTGGCCGATGAGGGCAGTCTCGACGGCGACGAAAACGAGGAGGAAGGCAGCGATAGCGAGCCGGATGGGGCGGAGGAAAACCTGAGCCAGGAGGCGACCGACGAACAGATGGGCGACGTCGGCCAGGTGCAGAAATCCGACACGCCCACCGAGGGCACGGAAGAAAGCGAGATGGAGGCCGCCGATGCGCCGACCGGCGAATTCGAGGAGGAGAGCGATTTTTCCGAAGCCGAGCAGGCGGGCGATCCGCGCCGGCCGCCGCCGCTGACCCGGCCCGAACAGCGGGGCCCTGCCTACACCGCTTTCACGCGACGCTATGACGAGGTGATCGCGGCCGAGGATCTTTGCGATCAGGAAGAGCTCGAACGCCTGCGCGCCTATCTCGACAAGCAATTGCAGAATATGTCGTCGGTGGTCGCCCGGCTCGCCAATCGGCTGCAACGCCGCCTGATGGCGCAGCAGAACCGCTCCTGGGAGTTCGACCTCGACGAAGGCATGCTCGATCCGGCGCGGCTGCCGCGCGTGATCATCGACCCGCAGCAGCCTTTGTCCTTCAAACGCGAGAAAGACACCAATTTCCGCGATACGGTCGTGACGCTGCTTCTCGACAATTCGGGCTCCATGCGCGGGCGTCCGATCACGGTTGCCGCCACCTGTGCTGATATTCTTGCGCGCACGCTGGAACGCTGTGGCGTGAAAGTGGAGATTTTGGGGTTCACGACGCGCGCCTGGAAGGGCGGTCAATCACGCGAGGCCTGGCTGCAGGCCGGCAAGCCGCCGGCACCTGGCCGCCTCAACGATCTGCGCCATATCATCTACAAATCCGCCGATGCGCCCTGGCGGCGGGCACGAAAAAATCTCGGCCTGATGATGCGCGAGGGGCTTCTCAAGGAAAATATCGACGGCGAGGCGCTCGATTGGGCGCATAAGCGCCTCCTCGCGCGAACCGAGCAGCGCAAAATTCTCATGATGATCTCGGATGGCGCGCCGGTCGATGATTCGACCCTTTCGGTCAATCCGGGCAATTATCTTGAAAAGCATCTGCGCCATATGATCGAGGAAATCGAGACGCGCTCGCCGGTCGAATTGATCGCGATCGGCATAGGTCATGATGTGACGCGCTATTATCGCCGCGCGGTCACCATCGTCGGTGCTGAGGAACTCGGCGGCGCGATGACCGAGAAGCTTGCCGAACTTTTCAGCGAGACCGCGGAACCGAAGCTTTTGCCGGCGCCAGCGCGGAGTTTCACAAGCCCCGCGCAGCGTGAGCTTACCCCAGCCAGGGGCCGCTTGCACTGAGGGTTTTGACCGTTGTCGAATGGTCAGACCGCGACTTCAGCCAAATCGCTCTTCCCAAAAGTGATTTGGCTGAAGGTGTGATTCGTTGGCTTGATGCTTCAACGCAAAGGAAGGGTTCGCAAAAGGCGAGCCTTCCCTCACCCTCTCGAATTTCCGCCCTTCAAAATTTCACGGAAATTCGCGAGTGGCACCAAGGGCATCTTCATGACCGTTGGTATGATAGGCCGGCTTTAAGCGCTCGCAGCCTGCTTCTTGACGATCTCGCGCTTGATGGTGAGCGCGCTCTGGGAAAGATCGCTGTCGGCAGCCTTCAGCAGGAAGGTGTCAAGGCCGCCGCGATGTTCGACCGAGCGGAGCGCTGCCGCTGCAACGCGCAAGCGGACCTTGCGCTGCAAAGCGTCGGAGATCAGCGTCACATTGACGAGATTCGGCAAGAACCGCGTCCGCGTCTTGCGGTTCGAATGGCTGACCAGATTGCCGGTCTGGACGGCCTTGCCGGTCAATTCGCAACGGCGGGACATGGGTCTTCCTTTTTTCAGTCTAGCTCAACATGCCTCAGCGCGGGCGAGGCATTTATTTAAGGGAAGTCGCGCGGTAAAAATGACCCGCGCGTCGAGCTCATGGCTAATAGGGGAGGGTTGCGTCCGCGTCAAGGCCTCCTTCTCTTTTACACTAAGTGTCGCAAAGCGCGCCCTCCGCTTGCCATTCCACCGGGCTTCGCCCGGTGGAACCTTTGGCCAGCTTCGCCCTTAGTTCCGTTCTGGAATTTTAGCCTTTTCAAAGAGATAGCGAAAATTCCAGAGTGGTCCAACGGTCATCGTTTATGACCGTTGGGTCCCTTGCCGTTACAAAGCACCCGCGATTTTTTTCAATTCGCTGGTAAAGGCTGGCGCGATCTCCGGATTGGCGAGGGCAAAGGCGACATTTGCGGCGAGAAAGCCCAGTTTCGAGCCGCAATCGAAGGTCCTGCCGGAAAAACGTACCCCATGGAAAGCTTGTGACTTGGCGAGCGTCTTCATGCCATCGGTCAGCTGAATTTCGCCGCCCGCGCCTTTCTCCACCTGTTC
>DASQCU010000251.1:0-3200 GCA_035634575.1 Beijerinckia sp. | reverse complement strand
AAATTGATCCGCTGCCAGATGTCACGCGCGACAGCTTCCGCCTCTTCATCGTTCAAATCAGCGTATTTCTTGAAAAATGAGCGCGGATCGCGAAACGAGGTTTGCCGCAGGCGCATGAAGCGAGCCACATACCATTTTTCGAGATCTTCTTCCTCGGCATGGAGATAGACGGAGAAATCGAAGAAATCGGAAACGAAGGGAATCGCCCGCCCATCCTTTGGCGGACGATTGGGCAAAAGCACGTTCAATCCTTCAATGATGAGAATATCCGGGCGGTCGATGATGATGCTTTCATCCGGCACCACATCATAGACGATATGCGAATAGACCGGCGCCAGGACATTGCGCTTGCCCGCCTTCACATCCGACAAAAAGCATAAAAGCGCCGTACTATCATAGCTTTCCGGAAAGCCCTTTTTCTCCATCATATTTTCGGCTTCAAGAACCGCGTTCGAATGAAGAAAACCATCCGTCGTGATGAGATCGACCTTGGGCGTATTCGGCCAGCGCGAGAGCAACGCCTGCATCACACGCGACAGGGTCGATTTACCGACCGAGACGGAGCCCGCGACCCCGATGATATAAGGCACCTTGCCGCCATCGGCACCGAGAAAGCGCTGGGTCGCCTTGTAAAGCCCCTGGGTGGCCGCAACATAGAGCGCCAGAAGCCGCGACAGCGGCAGATAGATCGCAATGACCTCTTCGAGCGAGATCGGATCGTTGATCGACCGCAGCCGGGCAAGATCCTCCAAAGTCAAGGTCAAGGGTGTGTCGGCGCGCAATGCCGCCCATTCAGCGCGGGTGAAGCAATGATAGGGGGAAAGCGGTGCAGTCAGATGCTCAACGCGCTGGTCCATGGATCCCTCGATCAAGGCTGGCTTATACCAACGGTCATAGAAAATGACCGTTGGACCACTCTGGAATTTTCGCAGCCCCTTTGGAAAGGCGAAAATTCCAGAAAGGAACTAAGGGTCGCGCTTTGCGACCCTTAATTGGCACGCGCGGCCTTTTCTTCATGGCCGGAACGGCTGGTTCGCCGTTCGAGTTCGTTGAGAACGTCTCGCAGAGAAATGCCCTTCAATTGAAGGACGACAAGGAGGTGGTAGAGAAGATCGGCGGTCTCATTGATGACGGGTTCGCGATCGCCTTCAAGGGTTGCGATCACGAGTTCCACCGCCTCCTCGCCCAATTTCTTGGCGGCGCGGGCCGGGCCGCCGTCGAGCAGCGACTTCGTATAGGAGGCCGCCGCGGTTGAGCGCGCCCGTTCGGCGATGATCGCGGCAAGATCATCCAAGGTGAAATCATTCATCAATCTGGTCCCGCAGGGGCAGCGCCCGCGCTTGCGTCCAAACGCATTGGCAACCCGAAGCCCGCCATATAGCGCTTTGCCTCCAGGATCGTAAATTCACCAAAGTGAAAGATTGAAGCAGCAAGAACCGCTGTTGCGCCGCCGTCACGAATGCCCTCGACGAGATGATCGAGCGTGCCGACGCCCCCGGACGCAATGACCGGAACCGTCACCGCCCCAGTCACCGCGCGAGTGAGCGCGAGGTCGAAACCGCTCTTCGTCCCGTCGCGATCCATGGAGGTTAAGAGAATTTCGCCAGCACCCAGCGCCGCCACTTCCCGCGCATAAGCGATTGCGTCAATTCCCGTTGGTTTGCGCCCGCCGTGGGTGAAGATTTCCCACGTGCCCGGCGAGGTCTCTTTGGCATCGATTGCGACCACGATACATTGGCTGCCGAATTTTTCCGCGGCCTGACGGACGAAATCGCGGTCCGCGACGGCGGCTGTCATGATCGAGACCTTGTCGGCGCCGGCAAGCAGAAGTTTCCGGATATCGTCTAGTGTCCGCACCCCGCCGCCGACCGTGAGCGGCATGAAACAGGCTTCCGCCGTGCGGCGCACGACATCGAGGATGATCCCGCGGTTCTCGTGGCTCGCGGTAATGTCCAGAAAGCAAAGTTCATCGGCGCCTGCCGCGTCATAGGCAATCGCGCATTGGACCGGATCGCCAGCATCGCGCAGATCGACGAAATTGACGCCCTTGACGACACGACCGTCCTTGACGTCGAGGCAGGGGATGACGCGGGTTTTAAGCATTGGCGGAGCTCTTCGACGAAAGGGTTTTTATCACGCCGTGAGCCTTGTCTGTTTGATCAACCGCAAAGCCTCCCCCGCATCGAGCCGCCCATCATAAAGGGCGCGGCCGGTGATCGCGCCCGCGAGCCTGGCGCAATCGGGCATCAGCAACCGCCGCACATCCTCGATCGAGGCAAGCCCGCCCGAGGCTATCACCGGAATGGCAAGCGCATTAGCGAGCGCCAAGGTCGCCTCGATATTCAGACCTTTCAGCACGCCGTCGCGGGCGATATCGGTGTAAATGATCGCGGCAACACCAGCATCCTCGAATCTTTTGCCGAGTTCGACCGCAGAAAGTTCCGAGGACTTCGCCCAGCCTTCGACCGCGACAAAGCCATCCTTCGCATCAATACCAACCGCGACGCGCCCCGGATGAAGCCGCGCCGCCTCCCGCACGAGATCGGGGTCGCGCACCGCCGCCGTCCCGATGATCACCCGCGCAATGCCTTTGCCGAGCCAGGCTTCGATGGTTTTAAGGTCGCGAATGCCGCCGCCGAGTTGCACCGGCATTTTCACCCTGGCGAGGATCGCATCGACCGCGCCCGCATTCATCGGCTTGCCGGCGAAGGCACCGTCGAGATCGACGACATGCAAATATTCGAAACCCTGCCGCTCGAAAGCCTGCGCCTGCGCCGCGGGATCGTCGTTGAAGATCGTCGCTTGCGCCATATCGCCATGAACGAGGCGCACGCAACGCCCTTCCTTCAAATCAATCGCCGGAAAGAGAATCATGGCCGCCATTTCAGGAAATTGGCAATCAGCGCGAGACCCAGCGCCTGGCTCTTTTCTGGATGAAATTGTGTGCCAACCATATTGGCCTGCCCGATGATCGCAGTCACCGGGCCGCCATAATCGGTTGCCGCGATCACCTGATCCTGAGAAAGAGGCCGGAACGCGTAGGAATGCACGAAATAGGCGTGAAGCCCCGCGCTGCCCGTTGGAATATCAGCGAGCAGCGGATGGTTTTGCCGGGCATCGAGCGTATTCCAGCCCATATGCGGGATTTTGAGGCTCTTGTCGGCGGGTTCGAGCGCTGCGACATCGCCCGCGATCCAGTC
>DASQCU010000250.1:0-11137 GCA_035634575.1 Beijerinckia sp. | reverse complement strand
TATCATCGCGGCCGAGGCGGCATATTGCTTGGCGATCGGATACCAGCGATCGAGTTCACGCTGGCTTTCACGCAGGCTCGCAACGGTCCAGTCGATCGGCTGGCGGTAATGCGTCTTCAGCATGGTGAAGCGCACAACCTCGCCGGGCCAATCGGCAAGCGCTTCGCGAATGGTGAGAAAATTCCCGAGGCTTTTGGACATCTTCTGGCCTTCCACCTGAAGATGGCCATTGTGCATCCAGATATTGGCCATGATCTCGTGGCCGAAGGCCGAGCAGGTCTGGGCAACCTCGTTCTCATGGTGCGGAAAGACGAGATCTATGCCGCCGCCATGAATATCGAAGACCTCGCCCAGATGTTTCCAGCTCATGGCGGAGCATTCGATATGCCAGCCGGGGCGCCCTCTCCCCCAGGGACTTTCCCAGCCGGGCTCGCTGGGGGCCGAAGGCTTCCACAAGACGAAATCCATGGGCCCGCGCTTATAGGGAGCGACCTCAACCCTGGAGCCGGCGATCAATTCGTCGAGCGGGCGCTTCGACAGATTGCCATAGGCGGGCATGGACGGCACATCGAACAGCACATGGCCATCGGCCACATAGGCATGGCCATTGCCGATGAGCTTTTCGATGATCGCGATCATCTCGGCCATATGTTCTGTCGCGCGCGGCTCGACGGTCGGCGGCAGGCAGCCGAGCGCCCTGACATCCTCGTGGAAGATCGCCGTCATTTCATCGGTCAGTGTCCGAATATCGATACCGCGCTCGGCGGCGCGGGCATTGATCTTGTCATCAACATCCGTAATATTGCGGACGTATCTGACGTGGCGTTCCCCATACATATCCCGCAGCAGGCGAAAGAGAAGGTCGAAAACGATCAGCATCCTCCCATTGCCAATGTGAAGATGATCGTAGACCGTGGGGCCGCAAGCATAAAGGCGGACGTTTTTAGGATCGATCGGCTCGAAAACTTCTTTCTGGCGCGTCAATGTATTGTAGAGCCGCAACGTCATAACTTCCCCTCTAGTCAAAACTAGCGTCCGAGCCTAGCTGACTCTTAAGCCTGGCTGGCTTGGGGCGGCGAAGTTGAACTCTTATGAGGACAAGACGGCTCCAGCCAGCACGAAGGCTAGCCGATATAAATAATGATGGTGCGGCAAATGCCGATCAAGCGCGTCATGCACGAAACCATGCGCGCGAGAGGGGCGCCGCGTCAAGTCCTTCTGTGCAACGCGGAGGGCTTCCCGGCCCGACCGCGCATGCAAAAAATCAGCGCGCAAACGTATTGCAGGAATCGATTTCGCCCGACTTCAGGCCCGCATTCAGCCACTGCTGGCGCTGCGCGGCCGAGCCATGCGTAAAGGAATCCGGTACGACATAGCCGCGCGAGGCTTGCTGCAGCCGGTCGTCGCCAATCGCCTGAGCGGTCTTGATCGCCTCCTCGACATCACCCGGCTGCAGGATGTGATATTTGCTCTCGGCATTGGCGGCCCAGACACCGGCGAGACAATCGGCCATCAGTTCGGCCCGCACCGAGAGTGCATTGGCCTGTTCCTGGCTCGCCGCACGCTGCTGAGCCGCCTGGATCTTCGGTAAAATGCCGAGCAGGTTTTGCACATGATGGCCGACCTCATGCGCGATCACATAAGCATAGGCAAAATCACCGCCGCCGCCCAAGCGCTGCTTCATATCCCGGAAGAATGAAGTGTCGAGATAGACCTTATGATCGTTGGGGCAATAGAACGGCCCCATCGCCGCCTGCGCGCCGCCGCAGCCCGAGTTCGTGCGCCCATTATAGAGCACGAGCCTTGGCTTCTCATATTGGATGCCTTTTTGCTCCGGTAGAACATTCGACCAGACGTCCTCCGTCTGAGCCAGCACGGCGGCCACGAATTGCCCCATCTCGTCGGAGGGGGTGCCGGTTGGCTGCTCGCGTGGCGGGGCGGGCTGGCTATATTGGTGGTGTGCTCCAGTGACCAATTCCGCGCCGCCGATCAAAACCCGTGGATCGATCCCCAAGGCCCAGCCAATAAGGCCAAGGATGATGATCGCGCCAAGACCGAGATTCCCAGTGCCGCCGAAAATCGAACCACCGCCACCGCCGCCGCTGTAATCTTCCGCGCGGCGATCCTCGACATTATCCGAGCGGCGAAAATCATCCCATCTCATGTTCGGCTCCCGCTCTTGCTTGACATGCCGCCGTTTCGAGGGAACGGACTATATATCAATTCTAGGCCTGTCAGGGGCTCGATCGAAGAGCATTTATCGCCTTCGCGACCGTTCGCAAATCCTGCCACGCCAATTTCTTCTGCGCCGGCTGGCGCAGCAGATAGGCGGGGTGCAGCATCGCCAGGGCCCTGATCTTGTGTCCGCCCATTTCATAATCATACCAGCGGCCGCGCATCCGCAGGATGCCCTCCTTGCCGCCGAGCAGGGTCTGCGCCGAGGGCAAACCAAGGCAGACGAGCAATTTCGGCGCGACGAGTTCGATCTGTCTGCGCAGGAAAGGAAGGCAAACCGCCGTCTCGAGCGGCGTCGGCGTGCGATTGCCGGGCGGGCGCCAGGGCACCACATTGGCGATATAGACCTTTGTGCGATCGAGCCCGATTGCAGCCAGCATCTTGTCGAGCAATTGTCCGGCCCTGCCGACGAAGGGCACACCTTGGCGGTCCTCATCGGCGCCCGGCGCCTCGCCGACGAACATGATCTCCGCTTGCGGATTGCCGTCGCCGAAAACCAGTTGAGTTGCGGTCGCCTTCAGGCCGCATCCCTCGAAATTCAGAAGTCTCGCGCGTAATTCCTCCAGATTGGCGGCCGAAGCCGCGCTTTCGCGGGCCGATTGCGCCAAGGCTTCGGCAGGGAGGGTTGTGACCGCAGGAGCCGGAGGGGTAGAAGCGCGTGCAGGTTCGGGCCGGGGCGAAGATCTCGCCGGGGCGGGCGGCGGCGCGGCGCGTGGCGCGGCACCTTCGCTGAACCGGTCATGCGGCTCCGCGTCAAGGGCGATATCGACACCCATGGCGGCATACCAGCGCAGAAGTTCAACGAGACTTGTGACCATGGCACCCGCGATCTTTCGCCCAGATCATTCTTATGACCTGTGGTATTAAAACGACAAGCATCTGATTTTAGGTCTTGTTCCGAAAAGTGCTTCCGATTTTTCGCGGCCGGTCATTGCGGTCCAAGAATGCAGCGGCATTTTAGCGCATGATCTGCTTCTCGCTCCCCTATCACCATCGGACTGGATTGCAGCGAATGCCACTCTCGTTTAGGTGAGGATTGCAGTTGCAATCGAGTGTACAAGGGCAGGAGATCGGCAATGCCTGAAACAGGATCCAAGGCGCCGCGCGAGTCGATGGATTTCGACGTCGTGATCGTCGGTGGCGGACCGGCGGGGCTTGCGGCCGCGATCCGGCTGAAACAGCTGTTGCCGGATCTTTCGATTGTCGTGGTCGAAAAAGGCTCGGAACTCGGCGCGCATATTCTCTCCGGCGCGGTGATCGACCCGCGCGCGCTCGACAAGCTTCTGCCCGATTGGCGCGAGGACCCCGAGCGGCCTTTGAAGACGCAGGTCCAGGAAGACCGATTCTATCTGCTCGGTGCGGCGGGCGGCATAAGGCTGCCCAATTTCGCCATGCCAAAGCTCATGAACAATCATGGCAATTTCATCGGCTCGCTGGCCAATCTCGTGCGCTATCTCGGCGCGCGCGCCGAGGCGCTGGGCGTCGAGATCTACCCGAGCTTCGCGGCGGTTGAAGTGCTCTACGGCGAAAAGGGCGAAGTTATAGGCATTGCGACGGGCGACATGGGCGTGGGCCGCGACGGCGAGCCGAAGGACAGTTTCGTGCAAGGCATGGAACTGCGCGGCAAATATACCCTGTTTGCCGAAGGCGCGCGCGGCTCGCTGACCAAAGAGCTTCTGGCGAAATTTGATCTCGCCAAGGATCGCGAACCGCAGAAGTTCGGCATTGGCCTCAAGGAGCTTTGGCAGGTAGCGCCGGACAAGCACCAGCCGGGGCTTGTTCAGCATTCCTTCGGCTGGCCGCTCGATCCTCAAACGGGCGGCGGCTCATTTCTTTATCATTTCGACGAGAACCTCGTTTCCGTCGGCTTCGTCCTTCACCTGAACTATTCAAATCCGACGCTTTCGCCGTTCGACGAGTTCCAGAAATTCAAGACCCACCCCTGGATCGCCCCCACCTTCGAGGGTGGGCGGCGGATCGCCTATGACGCGCGGGCGATCACCGAGGGCGGCTGGCAATCGGTGCCGAAACTCGCCTTTCCCGGCGGCGCGCTCATCGGCTGTGCCGCGGGCTTCATGAATGTGCCGCGGATCAAGGGCTCGCATAATGCGATTTTTTCCGGGATGCTCGCGGCGGAACAGATTGCCTCAGCCTTGGGCGAAGGCCGAGGCAATGACGAACTTGTGTCCTATGAGGCGGCCTGGCGCGGCTCCGAGATCGGCCGCGATCTCTATCCGGTCCGCAATGCCAAGCCGCTCTGGTCGAAGCTCGGCACCTATGCCGGCATTGCGCTCGGCGGGCTCGACATGTGGACGAACGAGCTCTTCAATGTGTCGCTGTTTGGCACCTTGAAACATGGCAAGCCCGATCATGCCTGCCTGAAGCCGCTCTCCGAGGTGACGCCGAAGACCTACCCCAAACCTGACGGCAAGCTCACGTTCGACAAGCTGTCGTCGGTGTTCCTGTCGAACACCAATCACGAGGAAGATCAGCCGGTTCACCTGCGCCTGAAGGATCCATCGATCCCGATCACGAAGAACCTGCCCGAATATGGCGAGCCGGCGCGGCTCTATTGTCCCGCCGCGGTCTATGAAGTCGTCTACGGCAATGAGGCAACAAAGAGCGATCCGCGTTTCGTGATCAATGCGCAGAATTGCGTCCATTGCAAAACCTGCGACATCAAGGACCCGGCGCAAAATATCACCTGGGTGCCGCCGGAAGGCGGCGGCGGGCCGAATTATCCGAATATGTGACTTGTCCTGAGGGGCTGAAGGGCGAGGCTTTGCAACCGGCTTTCAGGGGGCCGGTTGCACGCCATATTTCGCGAGGAACATGCAGACCGCCTCGCGCGCGTGTTCGCTCTGGGCCTGCACCGTGAGGCGTTCCTTCGGGCCGTTAAAGAGTTCGATCATGTGATGGTTTGCGATAATCGCCCCGAGGAAGAGTTTCGCCGCCAGATCCGGATTGCCGCAAGCAAGACGTCCGCGAGCCGTCTCTGACTCCAGATAGTGGGCGAGGCGATGCAAGACCCGCTTTGGACCCTGCTCGTAGAAGATGCGTCCAAGCTCCGGCGCGCGCGGGGTCTCCGCGACCACGAGCCGGTAGAGCGCCAGCGATTCGTCTTTGAAAATCAACTTCAGGAATGTGAGGCCAAAGTCGAAGAGAGCTTGTTCCGGATGGCCGTGGATGTGAAATTCACCGTCGGAACTGCCGGTGAAGCGCATCGCCCGGGATCGCATGATTTCCGAGAACAGGCCCTCCTTGGAGCCGAAGTGACGGTACAAAGTTTCCTTTGAAGCTCCGGCCTGGGTCGCGATCGTCTGCATTGTCGTCTCGGCAAAGCCTCGCTCCAGAAAGACCCGCTCCGCCACCGCGGCGATTTCCTCACGGCGCTTTTCCCCGCGCGGAACGCGTCGCGGCTCCTTCCCACTGGTGCAGTCTTGATGCATGAAACTCTGTGCCTGTCTCCACAAAAGCTACTTCGAAAATCCCAGCCACAACGGATGTAACAGAGGCAATAAGGGCCGGCGAGATCCGCCACTTGGAAGATGCTTTTTCAACGCTATGGCTATAGATGCCAAGGCAGCCTTATGGGAGATGTCGTGAACCCGCGGCCGGCCGCGGCGCGGCAGCGCGGGCCAGTCTGTCGTTGATCGCTTCGCCCAAACCCTCATGCGGAACGGACGCAACGGCGATGGAGCCGGGCTGCCCCGCGTCGAGCTCACGTAAGTAACTGAAAAAATTCGCTGCGGCCTCCTCGAGATCGCGTTTTGGCGACAGATCGAGAACCTGGGGCCCAAGTGGAAAGCAGCCGCCGAAATCGAGACCCGCTTCGCCGGGTCTCAGCTCGCATGCGTCAAGCCGCAGCAGGGCGCGCGGCGCGTAATGCGATGCAAGCATTCCCGGCGCCTGCGGCTCGGCAGTGGGGGCAGGCTCGGCAAGTTTGCGGCCAAGCACTGCTTCTATCGCGGCGCGAGAAATTCCCCCGGGCCGCAAAAGGCGAGGCGGTCCTTCAAGACAGGCGACGATGGTCGATTCGACGCCGACCGGGCAAGGTCCGGCATCGAGAATGAGATCGATCGCGCCGGAAAGATCCTCCATGACATGGGCCGCTGTCACCGGACTGACCCGGCCGGAGCGATTGGCGGAAGGTGCGGCAAGCGGCCTGCCCGCAGCGGCGATCAGCGCGCGCGCAGCCGGATGCGCGGGCACCCGCAAGGCTATGCTGTCGAGGCCCGCACGCGCGAGCGCGCAAACATTGGCGCCTTGGGCCAAGGGCAGGACAAGCGTCAGCGGTCCGGGCCAAAAGGCCCTTGCCAGAGCCAATGCCTCCTTTGAAAATGCGCCCTGCGCCTCCGCTGCTGCCCGATTTTCGACATGGGCGATGAGGGGATTGAAGGCGGGCCGCTGCTTTGCGGCATAAATTTGCGCCACCGCATGGTCATTGGTTGCGTCAGTGCCGAGGCCATAGACGGTCTCGGTTGGAAAGGCGACGAGACCACCGGCGCGAAGACAGAGCGCTGCCTCGGCAATGCCCGCCGCATCTGCCGCCAATATGCGGGTTGCGGGCGAAGGCACCGAGCGAGGCCTATTTCTGTCGAGCGCGGTCCTCATCTGTCCTTATATGCCTGTATATACCTTTGGATCTGCGTTGCTGTGTCACGCCCCGCACTGTCAAGACTACCCAATCGTGACATGGCACCTGATTTCATATAGCCGGAAATTCTTTGAGAGCATATGAGGCGCCCACGCAAGCTGTGCATGAAGCGGGTCGGCATTCCTCGATTGGTGCCGTCCCAGCTCAATTCGTAATGACTGGACAACCGGAATCTGGGTGAAGGGAGCAGAAAGGCATATGTGCGGGCGTTTCGCTGTGACCTTGCCGCCGGAGGCGGTGCGGCAATTCTTTCGCTATATCGAGCAGCCGAATTTTCCGCCACGCTATAATATCGCACCGACGCAGCCGGTTCCGATTGTGCGCGGGGAGCGCGATTCGTCCGGCCAGATCATCCGCCATTTCGCCCTGGTCCGCTGGGGGTTTTTGCCTTCTTTCGTCAAGGATCCGAAGCCTTTCCCGCTCATCTTCAACGCAAGATGCGAATCGCTCCTCACCAAAGCGAGCTTCAAGAATGCGATGCGGCGGCGGCGCTGCCTTTTTATCGCCGATGCTTTCTATGAATGGCGGCGCGAAGCCAAGGGCAAGGCCGGACGGCCCTTTCTGTTCCGCCGCCGTGACCGCGCGCCGCTCGGCCTCGGCGGATTATGGGAAACCTGGATCGGCCCCAATGGCGAGGAGGTCGATACGGGTTGCATCATCACGACCCCGGCCAATGGAGCGACAGCGGCCATTCACGAAAGACTGCCCGCGATCCTCGAACCCGAGCGCTTCGATCTGTGGCTCGAACAAGACGAGACAAAAGCCGATGAAGCCTTCGTCCTGCTCCGCCCGCCGCACAATGACGTGCTGGAGTTTTTTGAAATTGGCGCGGGCGTGAACAAGGCGGACAATGACGGGCCGGAGATCCAGGAGCCGGTCGAAGTGAAACCATTGAAGAAAATGCCCGTGCAAGGGCGTCTTTTCTAAAGGGCTTATACCAATTCTCGCGGACAGCAACTCATGCAACGGAGCGTCATTGCGAGCGAAGCGAAGCAATCCAGCCGGGATGCGTGGCTTATGGATTGCTTCGTCGCTGGGCTCCTCGCAATGACGAGGCCCAATGTTGGATTCTGCTCAAAGAAAGTCGGTATTACTCACGCATATTGCGTGAGCCCGAGGCCAAACGACCAATTCTCCTTGGAGACTTCGACGAGGTTCACGAAGACATTTTCCGGCTTGATGCCCGGATTTTTCGCGAGCAATTCGGCGATGCGGGCAAAGAGCGCCTTCTTCTGCTCTGTGGTGCGCGTATTATTCGCGGTGATCTGGATGAAAACGAGATCGTCGTCGCGCGTTATGCCGAGATAATTCTGGCCGTAAACGAAATCGTTTTTCTCATGCTCGGTGACGGTCATGAAGCGGTCTTCTTCCGGCACGTTGAACGTATCGAGCATGGCCTGATAGACATTGTCGAGAATGGCGCGGCGATATTCGGGCGGCTTGCCCTTGATGAGGGAGACGCGGGTAAATGGCATGAAGAAAGCCCTTCTGTGATGAGCGGTGTATAACTAAAGCAACTTGCCCGGATTGAGAATGTTCTGCGGGTCGAGCGCCGCTTTCAAGGTCCGCATCATATCGAGCGCCACAGGGTCTTTCACCCTTGGCAGAAGTTCCCGCTTCAATTGCCCGATCCCATGTTCGGCGGAGATCGAACCGTGATGGGTGGCCACGATCGCATGAACGATGTCATTGATCTCGTCCCAGCGTGCCAGAAAAGCCTCCTTGTCGGCGCCGATTGGCTGCGAGACATTGCAATGAATATTGCCATCGCCAAGATGGCCGAAAGGCACGAGCCGCGCACCGGGCATGGCCACTGTGACCGCCTGTTCAACCTCGCTCAAAAAGGCTGGCACCGCCGCGACCGGCACTGACACATCATGCTTGATCGAGCCGCCTTCGCGGCTCTGCACTTCGGAGAGAAGCTCGCGCAGCACCCAGAAATCCTTGCGCTGAGCCTGCGAGGCGGCAATCGCCGCATCCTCGACGATGCCTTTCTCGGCACCCACCTGCAGCAAAGCGAGCATGAGCTCGCCAAGGCCATCCTTGTTTTGCGAGGTGAGTTCGAGCAGCACATACCACGCGTGTTGTTGGTCCAGGACGTCGCGTGCGCCCTCGCCATGCCGCAACACGAAATCCACGCCGATGCGGGGGATGAGTTCAAAGGCCGTGATCTCGCCGCCTGCCATGTCGCGGGCAAGATCGAGCAGCGCCAGGGCATTGCTTGGCGAGGCGAGCCCGATGAAGGCGGTCTCAGTGGCGCGCGGCTTCGGATAGAGCTTCAAGACCGCGGCCGTGATGATACCCAATGTGCCTTCGCTGCCCATGAAGAGATGTTTCAGATCATAGCCCGTATTGTCCTTCTTCAACTTGGACAGATTGGACAAGATGCGGCCATCGGCGAGCACGACTTCGAGCCCAAGCACAAGATCGCGCGCATTGCCATAGGCGATGACAGCGGTTCCTCCCGCGTTGGTCGCAAGATTGCCGCCTATGGTGCAGGAGCCTTCCGAGGCGAGAGACAGCGGGAACAAACGCCCCACACGCTCTGCCTCTTCCTGCACTTGCGCCAAAGTCATGCCCGCTTCCACGATCATCGTGTTGGACGCAAGGTCGATCTCACGCAGGCTTTTCAGGCGTCCCAGAGAAAGCACAATCGCCTTGCCGGTTTCGTCTGGAATCTGGCCGCCGACGAGACCTGTATTGCCGCCTTGCGGGACAATCGCGGTCGCCGTCTGCGCGCAAAGTTTCACAAGAGCCGCAACTTCCTGCACCGTGCCAGGGCGGGCGACGCAGCGTGCCTTGCCGTGAAAGAGATCGCGCGGCTCGCTGAGGAAGCCCGCCATGTCTGCAGGATCGGTCAGAATGTTTTTCTCGCCGACGATCTCTGCAAGGCGCGCGATCAGGCCATCGTCGGACAGGATTTGCGGATGAAGGATTTCGACGGCAGGCGCCATGCCTTGCTCCCGGCAGTATTGGCCGCTCAGATTAGAGCCAAAGTCATCCGGCGGAAAGCACGCGCTTTTGAAGCAATCCTGCGATGCTTGAGGCTGTTTTTCTTTGACAAGCTCGAACAGGGCATTATCCCTTGCCACCGGAGCCGCGTCGCGATCACCGCCCGGCGAGAGAAATTTAAGTCAAGTTCAAGGGGAATTAATGTCGCCAGAGGCCGAAAACGTCGATGCCGAATCCCTGATTCCCCTCGCCGGCGCAGGCCGGTCACGCTGGCTCGACATTCTAGGCCCCGGCCTCATCACGGGGGCCTCCGATGACGATCCAAGCGGCATCGCGACCTATTCCCAGGCTGGTGCGCAATTCGGCTATGCCCTCGCCTGGACCATGTCCTTCACCTTTCCGCTGATGGCGGCCATTCAGATGATCAGCGCGCGGATCGGGCGCACCACCGGGATGGGAATCGCGGGCGTGCTGCGTCAGCATTATCCGGCCTGGCTGTTGCAGATTGTCGTTTTCCTGCTCCTGGTGGCGAATATCATGAATCTCGGCGCCGATCTTGGCGCCATGGCCGATGCCCTGGCTCTGCTCATCGATGCGCCGCGTTTCCTTTATGTGCTGTTCTTCGCGGTGATTTGCATCGTTTTGCAGCTATTTCTGCAATATTCGCGCTATGTCGCGGTGCTGAAATGGCTGACTCTTGCGCTTTTTGCCTATTTTGCGACCGTTGCAGTCGTGCATGTCGATTGGCGTGAATTGGCATTGCGTGTGGTCGTGCCCAAATTGCAATGGGACCGCGACTATCTGACAACCATAGTTGCTGTCTTCGGCACGACGATCAGCCCCTATCTCTTCTTCTGGCAATCGGCTGAGGAAGCGGAAGACGTTCACGTCAGTCCGACCCGAATCGATCTGATCGACGCGCCGCAGCAGGGCAAGGCAGCCTTGAATCGCATTGAATTGGACACGGTGATTGGCATGGGCCTGTCCAATCTCGTCTCATTGGCAATCATTGTGACGACGGCCGCGACCCTCCATGCGGCCAATATCGCCGATGTGCAGACCTCGGCCGAAGCCGCCCAAGCGCTAGCCCCGATCGCGGGCCGGTTTGCCTTCGTCGTTTTCACCATCGGCATCGTGGGCACGGGGTTGCTCGCGGTCCCGGTCCTCGCGGGCTCCGCCGCTTATGCGATCGGCGAGGCGCGCCAATGGCCGATCGGACTTTCGCGGCAACCCAAGGAAGCGCAAGCCTTTTACGCAACTTTGGTGATCGCGACGCTCATTGGCATGATCATC
>DASQCU010000249.1:0-9135 GCA_035634575.1 Beijerinckia sp. | reverse complement strand
TTGAAGCAATCCAATCATGAAGGTGAGCTTGTAACCTGGATTCAGGAAGCAGGACAAACCGGCACCGCGATCATTCTCAACGCCGGCGCCTACACGCATACGTCGATTGCGCTTCGCGATGCGATTTCGAGCGTCAAGGCTGACGTCATCGAGGTCCACCTCTCCAATGTTCATGCACGCGAAGAGTTTCGGCATTTTTCCTACCTCACGCCGGTTTGTCGAGGTGTCATTGCCGGGTTCGGCGCCCTCTCCTATGAGCTTGCGCTCGAGGCGCTGCTCGCCCAAAAAATTGATTGAGCTGATCGCCCTGGACCATCATCGCAAGGCCTCTTGAGGTTCAGCTCACATGGGTGCCGATCACGCCATAGGTTTGCAAGGCTTCGATCACGCCGTGAAAAATCAGCCCCATTCCGATCGCCGACACGAAAAAGCCGACAATTCGGGTGGCTGCGTCAATGCCCTTGGGACCGATCCGGCCCACGACCTTTTCGGCATAGGCCAGGATCAGATAGGTGCAAAACATCGCGGCCAGGATCGCCGTTGTAAGAGCAACGAGAGAGACAAGCTCAGCCCCGCCGTGCCGTGCGAGTGAAGTCATACCGAGGATTGTCGCGATGGCTCCTGGTCCGAACATAATCGGCATGGCAAGCGGGACGAAAGCGACATCTTCACCCCTCTGCGTTGCGCCGCCGGCGGCAAAGCTCATCGATCCGCCGGAGGACGATGGCAAAAACAATTCGAAGCCGATGCGCATGAGGATGATGCCGCCGACAATGCGAACCATGCTCAGTGGAACCCCGAAAATCCGCAGCATGAGCGTGCCAAAGAGCAAAAAGAAAAACATCAGGAGGGTGGCGTAGAGGCATGATAGGCGCGCAACCATCTGGTGGTTCGCAGCGTCCTTGCCTTCCAGAAGCTTCAAAAAAACCGGCAGAGCTTCGAGAGGATTGATAATTGCCAGAAGCGTCGCGAATGTCCCGACGAAGAGCGACAGCGTCTGTCTCATGCCCTTTCTTCCTTTGGCCGGGCGCCCGTCACTTGCTCAAGCCGACTTGACCGCACGCGCGATCTTTTGCGCCTCCGCCTCTGCAGCGTGAAATTTGTTGCGGATGTCCGCGATATCCCCGCGAGTCGGCGGCAATTTCAGATCCATGTCCTCCATCGCATCGGCGATGATCTGCGACACCGCGAGATTGCGAAACCACTTATGGTTGGCCGGAATGACATACCAGGGCGCGCGTTTCGTGCTGGTCTGCGCCAGGGCGTCCTCATAGGCTTCGACATAGGCCGGCCAAAGCTCCCTTTCGGAATAATCGCTTTCGCTGATCTTCCAGTGACGTTGCGGATCGTCGAGCCGCTGCTTGAACCGCGCAAGTTGCTCCTCCGGACTGATGTGGAGAAAGAACTTGAGAATATGCGTGCCATTCCTTGCCAGCATCTTCTCGAAATCGTTGATCAGATTGAAACGCTTCGACCAAACCTGCTCCGGCACCAGTTTATGCACCCGCACGACAAGGACATCTTCGTAATACGAGCGATTGAAGATCACCACCTCGCCCTTGGCAGGCGCGCGCAGATGCGCACGCCAAAGGAAATCATGGGCGAGTTCGATATTGTTCGGCTGCTTGAAACCAACAACCGACGTCCCTTGCGGGTTGATGCCGCTGAAAATATGCCGGATCACACCATCCTTGCCCGCAGCATCGAGCGCCTGCAGCACGATGAGGAGGGATTGGCTGCCATCCGCGTATAAGAGATATTGCAGCTTATCGATGCGATCGACATGTTTGGCAATCTCTGGCGCGGCTTCTTCATGCGAGTCCAACTCGCCTGTGTAGGCGGGGTCGATTTTGGCCAGGCGGACCTTGTCGCCGGGCTGGACAACAAATTTCTTGCGGTAATCCATGCGCGCGTTTCCCTTCGGCAAAGCCGGGCATGCTTACGCCCTCACGGCTTTGTCTTCGCTCAAACACCGCCTGGCCGCTTGCGCGATCTGCAATGCCGAAGGCTGCACCAGCTAGCTTTCCTCGCGCGCTCGTCGCCCTGCGGTTCAAGTGGCGAACCAACCGCATAGGATAGATAGGAGACGAATGCGGGGCCTCAAGCCAAGGTGCCATCAAAGCCCCCGGAACAATGATCCGAGGTCACGCCGCATCCTGCGCGCAATCGGTGAAATATCACTCTTCCACCGCCGCGCGACTACGCCGGCAACGCGACCTTTTGCGGCAGAGGAGTTGGTATTTCGACATCGACCTCGAGTGTCGAGACCGCGTCGCCGCGGTCCATCTTGACCTGAACCTTGTCAGGGTCCATCTGCACATGCTTGGCGATTACGGCCAGAATCTCTTCGCGAAGGATCGAGATCAGGTCGGACTGGCCGATCACGGCGCGTTCATGGGCCAGAAGAATTTGGAGCCGCTCGCGGGCGACAGGAGCGGAGCTTCGCCGGTTGAAAAAATTGAGCAGGCTCATGCGGCCCTCCGTCCGAACAGCTTACCGAAAAAGCTCTTTTTGCCGCTTGGGATTTTCATGCCCACGCTCTCGCCATTCAGACGCCGCGCGGCGTCGAGATAGGCGCGGGCCGCCACGCTCGTCGCATTGCTGATGGTGACGGGCGAGCCGAGATTGGAAGCGCGAAGGACTTCCTCGCTTTCAGGAATGATCCCAAGCAGCGGGATGGACAGGATCTCGAGGACGTCTTCGACCTTCAGCATTTCACCGCGTTCGGCGCGGCCCGGATCGTAACGGCTCAGCAAAAGGTGCTTTTCGACTCGCTCTCCTTTCTCGGCCTTGATCGTCTTGGAGTCGAGGAGACCGATGATGCGATCCGAATCGCGAACCGAAGAGACTTCGGGATTGGTCACGACGATCGCAACATCGGCGTGCCGCATGGCAAGCGTGGCGCCTCGTTCAATGCCCGCCGGGCTATCGCAGATCACCCAGTCGAACTTCTCTCGCAATTCGGAAATGACTTGGGAAACGCCTTCGTCGGTCAAGGCATCCTTGTCGCGCGTCTGTGAGGCGGGAAGCAAACAAAGCGTGTCGACCCGCTTGTCGCGGATCAGCGCCTGCGAAAGCTTGGCATCTTTCTGGACGACATTGATCAGGTCGAAGACCACCCTGCGTTCCGCGCCCATCACCAGATCGAGATTGCGCAGCCCGACATCGAAATCGACGAGCACGACGTTTTTGCCGCTCTTCGCCAGCGCGGCGCCCAAAGCTGCACAGGTAGTCGTCTTCCCGACGCCTCCCTTGCCGGATGTTACGACCAAAACCTTGGCCATCCTGTTCGTCTCCTACTATGGCTCAGTCCAGAGCCGCCATCATCATCGTGTCGCCATCGAGCCAGACCTGAACCGGCTTCCCGCGCAGTGCCGGGTCCAGGTAATCGGCGGTCATGTATAGCCCATCGATCGCCAAAAGCTCCGCTTCAAACTTGCGGCAGAAAATGCGACCGCGCGCGCCGCTCGCACCAGCGATCGCCCGGCCCCTAAGCGCGCCGTAAATATGGATTGATCCGCCCGCGATGACCTCGGCTCCGGACGCGACGGATCCGACGATAATCACGTCACCCTCGGGATGATCTATGCTTTGGCCGGAACGCAGGGAACTTTCAATGAGCAGCGAGTTTGGCTGCTCGGGCACTGCCGGCGCCGGCGCCGGTGTGGGCGAAGGCGCAGGTGTTGGAACGGGCGCAGGCTGATCGACATTGTGGACGATCTCGATCACACTGCCTTGCCGGCCGGATGTCAGCAGCGGAGGCATGTCCCCGTCATGCCAGGAAGGATCAGCGCCCTGCACTCCCATGATCCGCACGTCGCGCTTCTGCAGCTCCGCGAGCAATGCCTCGGCTTCGGATCTCGTCGGTTGAAGGGCGGAAAAGTCAAGCACGATGGGCCGGCCGGCGAAAAACCCGGGCGAGCGCTGCAGCCACGCATCGAGCTCGACAAACCAGTCCGCGAGCGGTGGCTCCGGGGCAAGCACCATCGCGTGGAAGGTGCGACCACGAAATCTGATTGAATGGCGGGGGCGAGCTACGGCTGTCACTAAATGCGCCTCAAGAATCTTTGCTGTTCATTTGCTCATGTCATGGTTAACGACTGGTTAAATTGCCGCGTGCAAGGATGGTTAACGGCCTGTTGTCCACCACCGCCAGTCATCCACGACCGCCATGAGCCAGCGAGCTTGATCGGCGGCTTTGCCGCGCTATGTCTTCATTCCTATACCGGCGTTCCAAAGACCCTCGGCGCAACGTCAGCAAGTTGCCTATCGCCAGGCGATTTGCCGGCAGGACCCCTGAATTCTTTGGAATTCAGGGCTATATCAAAGATTGCTAAATGCCTCGCTCATCGGCGCGACGCTTAGGCTCGCACGTGGCGTAACGCCAAGTGCCGTAAGGTGAACGTCAAGCTTTGAGGGGGGCCGCATTTCCGTCGAAAGGTCAAGATCATGGCGCTCGCCCATAAATTTGACCAGCCTCCCCCCGGCGCAAATCCGGACTGGACGATTCCACAAGGATTTGACCGCTATACCGGGGCCGACCACCGCACCTGGATCACCCTCTATGACCGGCAGGCCGAGATCCTGCCCGGGCGTGTCTGCGACCAGTTCCTGCATGGACTACATGCACTCGATCTCCACGGCCGCGGAATCCCGGATTTCCAGTATCTGAACGAGCGGCTTGGCGCTCTGACGGGATGGCGTATCGTGGCCGTGCCAGGGCTCGTGCCGGACGATGTCTTCTTCAACCACCTCGCCAATCGGCGCTTCCCCGCCAGCAATTTCATTCGTGACGAGGACGAACTCGATTATTTGCAGGAGCCCGACGTTTTCCACGATGTCTTCGGCCATGTGCCGCTCCTGACCAATCCGGCCTTCGCGGATTACATGCAGGCCTATGGCAAGGGCGGGCTTCGCGCGCTGGCACTTGGGCGCTTGCACAATCTCGCGCGGCTCTACTGGTACACGGTCGAATTCGGCCTCCTGGAAACGCCGCAAGGCTTGAGGATCTATGGCGCGGGGATCGCCTCCTCTAAAACCGAGTCGATATTCGCCCTCGATTCTCCATCGCCGCACCGCCTGGGATTTGATCTCGAACGGGTGATGCGGACACCTTATCGCATCGATGACTTCCAGCAGGTCTATTTCGTCATTCCCTCGCTGCAGCAATTGCTCGATGCGACCACAAAGACCGATTTCGGGCCCATCTATGCCCGCCTCAAGAACCAGGCCGACATTCCGATCTCGGCGATCGAACCGGGCGACAAGGTCTTCACAGAGGGCACCCAGGAATATGCGCGAAGCGTCGAGCATCTACGCCATCCCGAAGAGGCAATAGGGTGATGTAATCGCCGACGATGAAATCAAATACGGGAGGTGGCCTCATGCAGGACAAAGTCGTTATCGTGACAGGCGGATTCGGTGTCGTCGGGCGCGTGGTTGGCAAGGCCGCGCTTGCGGCGGGAGCCCACGTCACTCTGCTCGACGTCGGACCAAGCGATATGATCGAACCGCACGAACGGCTTCTTGCATTGGGAGGCGTGGATCTGACCGATTTTGCGGCAACCCAGCAAGCTTTCGATGCTGTCGCCTCGCGTTGGGGCAGGATCGACGCGCTTGCCAATGTTGCCGGCGGCTTCCAATGGCAGACAATCGGCGACGGCGATCTCGCAACCTGGACTGACCTTTTCCGTATGAATGTCTTGACAGCGGTCACCGCCATCAAGGCGGGACTGCCCTATCTCACGGCTTCGAATGGCGCGATCGTCAATGTGGCGGCGGCCGCGGCGCGGGAGGCCAAGGCAGGAATGGGCGCTTATGCCGCCTCCAAGGCTGGCGTTCTGCGGCTCACCGAAAGTGCGGCTGACGAACTCAAGGAGGCGGGCGTGCGCGTGAACGCGATCCTTCCGACGATCATCGATACGCCACGCAACCGGGCCGATATGCCTGAGGCCGATTTCGCGAAATGGGCGACGCCCGAACAGATTGCGCGGACGATCCTGTTTCTTTTGTCCGATGATGCGAGGGCGATTACTGGGGCCGAGATTCTGGTCTCCGGGCGAAGTTGAGGACACTCGGCGTTTGGCATCCCTCAACGGTTCAATGCGATCGATGTTTTGAAGGATGACGTGAAATGGACCCGTTTCCGCACGATCCGCCACCCGCAACAATCAATGCCGACAACCCGGCGGGGACCGATGGTTTCGAATTCGTGGAATTCGCCCATTCGGAACCAGCCGTGCTCGCATCATTGTTCGAGCAAATGGGATTTACGCTGGTGGCCAAGCACAAATCCCGCGCGATCGCTCTCTATCGCCAGGGCGGGGTCAATTACATCCTCAATGCCGATCGCGCGAGTTTTGGCGGACGGTTCTTTGATCTTCATGGCCCCTCAGCCCCTGCAATGGCGTGGCGGGTCTTTGATGCGCGGCGCGCCTTTACCCATGCGGTCGCGCATGGTGCTGTGGCCTACACAGGCGCGAACGGAGCCAAGACGATTGATGCGCCAGCAATCGAGGGGATAGGCGGCAGTCTTATCTATTTCGTCGATGGCGCCAAAGGTTCGCCCTATTCGGATTCATTCGATTGGATCGATGAGGAAGATCCGCGACCCCTCGGCATCGGCATAGAATATCTCGATCATCTGACCAATAACGTTTATCGCGGCAACATGGACCGCTGGTATAAATTTTATTGCGATCTTTTCAATTTCCGGCAGATCCGCACCTTCGACATTGAAGGAAAGCTGACCGGCTTGTTCTCGCGGGCTTTGACAAGCCCTTGCGGCAAGATCCGCATTCCCCTCAATGAGTCTGCCGACGACAAGAGCCAGATCGAGGAATATCTGCGCGAATATAAAGGCGAAGGCATCCAGCACATTGCTTGCGGCTGTGGGAATATCTACGACACCGTAAAGGCACTGGCTGCCAGAGGCCTCGCCTTCATGCCGCCCCCGCCCGCTACTTATTACGATGCGATCGAGACCCGTTTGCCGAAGCACGGCGAGCCGCTTGCGCAAATGCGCGCAAACGGTCTTCTCATCGACGGCGAAGCAGGCGAAGGCATGCGCCCGAAGCTCTTGCTGCAAATTTTCTCCAAGACGATGATCGGCCCGATCTTCTTCGAGTTCATCCAGCGCAAGGGTGACGAGGGTTTCGGCGAGGGCAATTTCCGCGCGCTCTTCGAGTCGATTGAACAGGATCAGATCCAGCGCGGCGTGATCAGCGCTTGATGTTGTATCGCGAAGAGGCGCCCTATGGCCGAGAATTACATGCAAGGCTTCGGCAATGAGTTCGAGACCGAGGCTCTTCCGGGCGCACTCCCCGAGGGCCAGAATTCGCCGCAGCGCTGCCCCTACGGGCTTTACGCCGAACAAGTCTCGGGCTCGCCCTTCACCGCGCCGCGCGGCACCAATGCGCGCACCTGGCTCTATCGTCTGCGTCCTTCGGTCAAACACACCGGCCGCTTCCATCGTATCGATGTGCCCTATTGGAAAACCGCCCCGCATATTGTGGCGCATGGTCTCCCGCTTGGCCAATTGCGATGGGATCCCGCGCCGATCCCCAACGAGGCGCTGACCTTCGTCACCGGAATGCGCACCATGACGAGCGCTGGCGATGTCAATACACAGACCGGAATGGCCACGCATGTCTATAACGTCAGCGAAGACATGGTGGACGATTATTTCTACAATGCCGATGGCGAGTTGCTGATCGTGCCGGAGACAGGCGGGCTCGACATCGCAACCGAGCTGGGCCGCATCGCGATCGGGCCAGGTGAGATCGCGGTGATCCCACGCGGGATGAAGTTCAAGGCCGGGCTGACAAATGGTCCTTCACGCGGCTATGTTTGCGAAAACTATGGCGCGAGGCTGACATTGCCGGAGCGCGGACCGATCGGCGCCAATGGTCTTGCGAATTCGCGCGACTTCAAAACCCCAACCGCATGGTACGAGGACAAAGAGACGCCTTGCCGCCTGACCGTCAAATGGTGCGGCGGGTTCCATGTGACCGAGATCGGGCATTCTCCGTTGGATGTCGTGGCTTGGCACGGCAATTGTGCGCCCTACAAATATGACCTGAGAAACTTCTCGCCGGTTGGAGCAATTCTTTTCGATCATCCGGACCCGTCGATCTTCACCGTGTTGACGGCGCCATCGAACGAGACCGGGCGGGCGAATGTCGATTTCGTGATTTTCCCGGAGCGCTGGCTCGTGGCGGAGCATACGTTCCGGCCACCCTGGTTTCACGTCAACATCATGAGCGAGTTCATGGGGCTGATCTTCGGCCAATATGATGCCAAGCAACAGGGCTTCCTGCCGGGCGGCATATCGCTCCACAATTGCATGTTGCCGCATGGCCCGGACAAAGAGGCTTACGATAAAGCCACGCAGGAGGAGCTGAAGCCGCAGAAACTCACTGCGACGCTCGCCTTCATGTTCGAGACGCGCTATCCGCAACATCTGACCGAATACGCAGCAAACCTGCCGACATTGCAAAGCGATTACACCGATTGCTGGCAAGGCCTGGAGAAACAGTTCGATCCCAAAAATCGAGAGTGGACAAAATCATGAAGCTTGCATCGCTCAAAGATGGCACGCGCGATGGAAGGCTGGTCGTCGTCTCGCACGATCTGACGCGCGCGACCGAAGCCGGCGCTATCGCCCCTACCCTTCAGCATGCGCTCGACAATTGGGCGCGGCTCAGCGGCAAGCTCGAAACATTGGCCTTGCAGCTTGAAATCGGCTCCGTGCCAGCGGAACGGTTCCACGAACATGATGCGCTTGCGCCGCTGCCGCGCGCGTTCCAATGGGCGGATGGCTCGGCCTATGTCAATCATGTGGAACTGGTGCGCAAAGCCCGCGGCGCGGAGATGCCGCCCAGCTTCTGGACCGATCCCTTGATGTATCAGGGCGGCTCGGACGCCTTCCTTGCTCCGCGCGAACCAATCCGCATCGCGGAGGAAGCCTGGGGTATAGATTTCGAAGGCGAGATCGCGGTCATCGTCGATGATGTTCCGATGGGGGCCGACCGCGAGACCGCCGCCGCCGCCATTGTGCTCCTCATGCTCGCGAATGATATCTCGCTGCGCAACCTGATTCCGCCGGAGCTTGCCAAGGGCTTCGGCTTCTTCCAG
>DASQCU010000248.1:0-2691 GCA_035634575.1 Beijerinckia sp. | reverse complement strand
TGGCTTTGCTTCTTTCATTGCGAGGAATATGAGTTCCGAAGCAATCCAGACCTGATCTTTGGGGAAAGGTGGATTGTTTCGCTGGCGCTCGCAATGACGGATGGCGGTTCACTGACCTTTCTTCACCAGCGGGCAGCGTGAAAGTTCGAGCGACTGGAACGCCTCATTGCCGGGAATGGTTGCAATCAGCTTGTAGTCGTCCCAGCGCCCTTTCGATTCCGAGGGCTTTTTGACCTCGAACAGGTACATGTCGTGGACCATGCGTCCGTCCTCGCGGATCCGGCCGTTTTTCGCGAACATGTCGTTGATCGGGGTCTCCTTCATGATCTTCATCACGGCAGCGGAGTCGGTGGTGCCGGCCGCCTTCACCGCCTTCAGATAATGCGAGACGGAAGAATAGACGCCAGCCTGCGCCGCGCTCGGCACCCGGCCTACCCGCTGCATAAAGCGTTTGGAAAAGGCGCGGGTCTCGTCGTTGAGGTCCCAATAAAAGGCTTCGGAAAGCAATAATCCTTGCGCGGTCTCAAGCCCGATGCTGTCGATATCGGTGACGAAGACCAGAAGCGGCGACAACTTCTGGCCGGCCTTCATGATGCCGAATTCGGCCGCCTGTTTGATGGTGTTGATGGTATCGCCGCCGGCGTTGGCAAGCCCGATCACCTTGGCCTTCGAAGCCTGGGCCTGCAGCAGATAGGACGAGAAATCCGACGAGTTGAGCGGGTGCCTGACGTTGCCGAGCACCTTGCCGCCGGACCTCTGCACCACGTTGACCGTATCTTTCTCCAGATCATGTCCGAACGCATAGTCGACCGTGATAAAGAACCACGAATCGAGCCCCTGCCTGACCGCGGCGAGCCCCGTCACATTGGCCTGGGCGAAGGTGTCGAAGACATAATGCACGGTGTAGGGACCGCAGGCCTCGTTGCTCAAGCGGATCGATCCCGGTCCGTTGAAAAAGACAATCTTGTTGCGGGCCTTGGCAATCTCGCCAGCGGCAAGCGCGGTGGCGGAAGCTGCGACATCGTAGATCATCTCGACGCCCTGATTGTCGAGCATGTCGCGGGCGATATTGGCAGCGAGATCGGCCTTGTTAAGATGGTCTGCTGCAAGGATCTCGATCTTGCGGCCAAGCACCTCACCGCCGAAATCCTCCGCTGCCATTTTTGCCGCCGTCTCGGAGCCCGCGCCGGTTATGTCGGCATAGAGGCCTGACATGTCGAGGATGCCGCCGAGCTTGAGGGGAGGCTTGCTCTGTGCCAACGCCGCTTGGCTTGCGGCCACCGCCAGCACCGCGCCGAGAGCAGCGGAAAAAATCCGTCTCATGAAAGCCTCCCTGTCGCCGCCTTCAATCAGCAGCTTGCTATTTCCGGTCTCGTAATCATGCCGTAAGCGTTGGGACGCGGCAAGCTGCGGGGTTTTGGTCTTTCGGCCGTTGCAATAAAGGGTAGGGTGAATAGGCCATGAGCGACCGGGCAATTTCGGCGAAGCTTCGAGGCGCGTGGCGCGCGGCAATGGCGCTTGGCGCGACGGTGCTTCTCGCCGGCGCGGCAGGTGGCGCATCCGCCTCACCCTGCGCCTTCGAACCGCAAGGCGAGGGTCACATCTCCGACATCATCGATGCGCGCAGCTTTCGCCTGCAGGATGGCCGCGAAGTTCGCCTTGCCGGCATCGAGCCGGTCTTGCGGGCGGGCGCAAGCGGCCAGGCGCTGGCGAAAATCCTGGGCAATCGCGACGTGACCTTGCGGGGCGAGGACGATACGCCCGACCGCTATGGACGCCAGGACGCCTTCGTATTCTCAAGTTCCTTCGAAGGCTCGGTGCAGGAGGAACTTTTAGGCCAGGGAGAAGCGCTCGTTTCGGCAACCGTGACCGACAGGGAATGCGCCTCGGCCCTCATTGCCGCCGAAACCGCGGCCCGCCGCGCCAAACGCGGCATTTGGGCCGATCCGGCCGTCATAAAAAACACCGAAAGTCCGGGCGATATTTTGACCGGGATCGGGCGGTTTACTCTGGTCGAGGGCAAGGTATTGTCCGTCCGCCAGGCGGGGACAACGACTTACCTGAATTTCGGTCGAAACTGGACACGGGACTTCGCTGCGACTATTCCAAAGCGGGCGTTGGCGGTGTTCGAGGCGGCTGGCATTCTACCTAAGTCCTTCGAAAATCGCCGGATTCGGGTTAGGGGTTTCGTCGAGGCGCATGGCGGGCCGCGAATTGATGTGCTCCGGGTGGGGCAGATCGAGCTGCTTGGCGGGAATTAGCCCGCGTGGGAAAGAGTAGCCGCAGTGGTGCACGTTGAGGGACGGCGTGAGAGCGGGGTGACCCGCCGGCTTTGGGCTGCGTACCAAGGTTCGGCGGTACTGGTGCTGTGCGCGACGCTGGCGCTTGCCGCTTGCGGCGACATCACGCGCTTCCAGGCCGCAGCTCCCTTGGGCCCGAGCCCGGCAAAACCCAATCGCACGGTCATCCAAAGCGCGGCTGCCGAAAAGGAGCACGAGCGCATCCTGTCCTCCTACGGCGGCGCCTATGACGATCCGAAGCTGGAAGCCCTGATCACCAAGACCGTCGATCGGCTGGTGGCGGCCTCCGATCGTCCGGATCAGGCTTACAAGGTGACGATCCTCAATTCGGGCGCGGTGAACGCGTTTGCGCTTCCCACCGGCCAGCTCTATGTGACGCGCGGCTTGATTG
>DASQCU010000247.1:0-7426 GCA_035634575.1 Beijerinckia sp. | reverse complement strand
CGACCGGCCAATGACTAGCACTTCGCGCGCGCCTTTTGCGACAAGATCGGCATGGGCTTCGCAAATGGCCCTGTCGCCGGGTGAGAGGGCTGCGAGGATCACGCAATCGGCCCGCCCGGCAAAGGTCTTGGCCGTGTCGCTCCGGTCGAGGGCAGGGGCATTCAACAGGATGAAATCATAGGTCTGCGAGAGCGCATTGAGACTGCTGTCGAAATCGCGCAGATCGATCGCGGTCTTTTCTTCCGCGGGAAGGAAATGCAGCCGCGAGGCAGGATCGCGGCGGATGACTTCGGCAAAGGATGCATTTCCAGCCAGAAGATCGGCAATCCCGCAGCGGTGCTCCCGCTGGCTTGTTTCCTTGTTCCCGCGAAGCGCGAATTCCTCGATATTCACAGGATGGGCAGGGTCGAGATCGACGAGGATCGTGCGCCCGTCCCGCGCGAGTTCGCGGGCAAGCCCGATCATCGAGGCGGGCGCCCGGCTCGCCGAGGTGAGGCTCGTCACCACGATGCGCTTGGCACAATCCTCCTTTGGCGCCTCCTTGATTCGGGCAGCTATCTCCGTGGGCGTGTGCGCTTGACCCCGATCCGGAGAGTTTAAGGCTAGAATTCTCCGCTTCGCCGGTTCCGCCCAGGGCGTTTCGGGCAGACGCGCGAAAAGCGGGACCTCACCAAGCGGCTTGGGTTGCACGATAGGCCCCTCGCGCCCACTAGCGCGCCGCCGGAAGTAAAGCTCGCTCGATGCGAGGGTGGCAAGCGTCAGTAGGAAGGCCGCCAGCGCAGCTGAGAGGAGAAACGGTCCCCGTCTTGGAAACGCCGGTTCCTGCGGCGCGACAGCCCGCGAAAGGATGCGCGCATCGGCCTGCATTTCGAGATAAAGATCCGCGACCTTGTTCGCGGCTCTCGCCGCGAGTTCGGGATTTTCAGATTGAAAAGCAATCGAGAGTTCGCGTCGCGCGCTCACCGGGACGACGCTCAGATGAGATTGAAACGAATCGAGAAGGCGCTCTTCCTCGGTCATCCGGCGAGGATCGCGCAGGATGCCGGCAAGGACCATTGTGCGGGTGAAGGGCCCGCTCGCCTGGCTCGCGAGATCGAATTCGTGATTGCCTTCGAGGCCAAGCTCCTTGATCGCGCGGCGGGCGAGATCGCGCGAGCCGAGAAGGCGCGCCTCGTTGGGCCCCATCTCCAGTCCGTCGAGCGCGGCCTGCCGCGTCTTCAGCCCGATGAAGCCGCCCGCCCCATTTGAAATCGAAACCTTTGCCTCGGCGGCATAACGCGGCGTCGTAAAGGTGAGAAAAAGGCCGACCATGGCGACAGCAGCGAGGCTTGGCGCGACGAGACGCCAATTCCTCGTGGCGAGGGCCGCCCGAAGCAGGCCAGACTCGAACCCGAAGCTGCGCTGCTTTTTGCGAGGCTCGTCCCAGTCGAACCGCTGATCCATCGCTTGATCCCGCTCTCAATGGCGGTATCAAAGCGGTTTAAGGTTGAGGCGAGGTTAATGCGGCGGTTTTTTGGTTACCAGGCTCGACCGATTTCCCGGTTCGTTGGCAAACCACCTCTTTTGAGGCGCTTATCGCCCCTTGAAGAAATCGTGGAAATAAGCAAAACGGCCACGCCTAAGACGGAACGGCTTTCGAGAATCGGGAAGCGGCCTCAGCAATGAACCATTACGAAAATGTCGTGATCGACTATCTGCGATCTGACAGAGCGGTCTTCGTTAATACCGAATGCTGCATTCAGTTAAACCAAGGAGACAATCCAGACACCAGCGGCCCGCATTGGTATTGCGATGCGGTCGCCTCAGACTTCAGGACCCAAACGGTCTTCCTCTGCGAGATATCCTATAGCAAACAGCTTGCAGATCTCACCAAGCGCTTGAAGGGTTGGCACGAGAGCTGGGATCTGGTTCGTTTGGCTCTCAAAAGAGATAGCTTTCTGCCCGAGAACTGGCCGGCGCGGCCCTGGCTTTTCGTTCCTGAAAGCTTACTGCCGCTGCTGTTCAAACGCCTCGTTCAGATTGGCGGTGCCATCGACCGGTTGAACTATGTTCCGCGGATCACACCGCTAGAGATGGTCCAACCGTGGCGTTACCGTTCTTGGAATCGGATTGGCGAAGCTGCAAAGCCCGACACAATTCCTGCGGCCATGCAGGCGTGAGCCTCACGGATTTCCAATTGCCTTCAAGTTATGCCCAGGACTCTATTGCTCCACCGGCAAACCGGCGATCCTTTGCGCCGCGCGCAAGCAATTGGCCATCAGCATGGCGATGGTCATCGGTCCGACGCCGCCCGGAACCGGCGTGATCGCCGCCGCGCGATCGAGTGCCTCGGCTGTCGCCACGTCACCGACGAGCCGCGTCTTCGGCGCTCCAGAGGAGTCGAAGCCTTCCGCCGGGATGCGGTTGATCCCGACATCGATGACAATGGCGCCGGGCTTGATCCATTCGCCGCGAATCATTTCCGGCCGTCCGATCGCGGCGACCAAAATATCCGCGCGGCCAATGATGCCCGGCAGATCGCGGGTGCGCGAATGGGCGATCGTCACGGTCGCATTGCGCGCGAGAAGTAGTTGCGCCACCGGCTTGCCGACGAGATTGGACCGGCCAACGACCACCGCCTCGGCGCCACTGAGCGCAAGCCCGAGCGCGGTCGCGGTCTCGTCCAGCAGATACATGCAGCCGGAAGGCGTGCAGGGAATGAGCGCGCGGGAAAACTCGCCCATCGCGAGCCGCCCCGAATTGACCGGATGCAGGCCATCGACATCCTTTTCCGGCGCGATGGCTTCGATCAGGCGGGCGGGATCCTTCCCGCCGGGGAGCGGCAATTGCAGCAAAATTCCGTGGATCGCGGGATCGGCGTTAAGCCCTTGAATGAGCTGAAGCAGGTCCGATTCGCTGGTATCGGCGGGAAGATCATGCGGGACCGAATGAAAGCCGCAATCCGCCGCCGCCCGGCCCTTCGATTTGACATAGACCTGGCTTGCCGGATCTTCGCCCACAAGAATGACCGCGAGCCCCGGCTTGAGAGGTTTGGCGGCTAGGCCCCGCGTGGTCTCGGCGGTCCGTGCCAGCACAGCCTGCGACGCGCGTTTGCCGTCGATCAGGTGAGCCCTGCCGCTGGAAGGCCGCAAAATAGCCGTTTCGCTTACGCCCAAGACGATGGGTCCCTTCAAATGCGCTGCGTGAACTAGAACCCGCTTCGAAAGCTTCGCCCTCGTCCTTCGAGACGGCCTTTCAGGCCTCCTCAGGATGAGGGCGTGGGTGAAATAGGTTCCAAGTGCGCGCTATTTGTCAGAGTTCGGCTGGGCTGCCAAGCGGGTTTGTTTGGGCTGTCGCGCGGCCGCTGCATGGTCGATCGCGACAAGCAGCAGACCCAGGCCCAGAAAGGCCACGAGGAACATCAATGCATTGATGAGAATGCGCTCATAGCCAAGCGTTGCGACATCTATGAAAGGATAGGGATAAAGGCCGACAAAGGCGCCCCGCAGGAGGCTGTAGATGAAATAGATCACGGGATAGATGAGCCACAAGAGCGGATCGATCCAGCGCAGGACGCCTTTTGAAATGAAAGCCAGCCAATAGAGAGGGTAGGAGAGCGGGATCACATCGTGCAGCAAGATATCGGCGAAGCGTTGCAGGCCTTGCGGATTCCACAAATGGCGCAGGAGCAAAGCATAGACCGAACCGACGATGACAATATAGACGACAAGCGCCGATTTGGTGCTCGCGTGGCTCCAGAATCGCGACCAGTCCGGCGCAGTGAGCGAAACCGTGAGGATGATCGCGACAACGAGATTGGTGATAATCGTGAAGAAGCTGAAATAAGTGATGAGGCTGGATAAGACCGGCACGCCCCGGGCTAATCCGTGCTCGACGTTGAAGGTAAGTTGAATGGTCAAGGCAAGCCACGCGCAGCCCGCGATGATAGCGGCGAAAATGCGCCCAGCCCTATGCGATTCCCACATAATGGTGAGCCCAATGTTCTTGAGGTCCTAATGCGAGATATATGGCTTCCGCCTGTCACGTCGAGATCGTATGACAAAATGATGAAAGCTATATTCTCGTCGGGAAATACGGGCTGACCGCGATTTGGTTCCTAAGCAGGATTTCGTTGGTTCGCCAACGAAATCCTGCTTAGATCCCTTTGTTTTCGCATCATTTTTATCCGAGAACCGGCCTCCACTTTTCGGAAACGATGCTTGGCCATTCAAACGGCGAAGGTAAATTTCGTGCGATGCTGTGCCGTCATGCCGGGGCCAAGAATCCGCATCGAGGGCTTGGCGAATATATCGCCTTGAAAATCCTCGGGGTCGCCATGCCCGGTCCAGGCCTCGATCGAGAGGAAGGGCGCGCCAGGCTTCGACCAGAGCGCGATATGCGGGAAATCCTCCATCTCGATTAGGATCGTGCTTCCGCCCTCGTGCTCGAAACGCAGGCTTTGACTGTGCGCATTCAGGAAACAGAGAGCTTCCCGCGCGAAAAGCTCCGGCGTCAGGGCAAGCAGTCGCCCTTCCAGTGCGATCGGACGCTTTTGCGGCAGGAACAGCCCGCGCGGCGAAATCACCGGGACATGCGGTTCTTCCGGCAGGTCGAAAACGATCCGGTAATCGCGCTGATCGCCGCCGGCGAAGGGCCAGCGAAAGCCAGGGTGCAGGCCGCAGGCATAGGGCATATTTTCATCGCCGCGATTGGTGACGCTTAATGTCGTCGCCAGCGAGCGATCCGTCAGGCGGTGCTCCACCTGAAGCGAAAAATCGAAAGGGTAGAGAGCGCGCGTCGTTGCATTGCTTTCAAGGATGAGGCGCACGCAATCGGTTGTAGCGCTCTGGACGCGAAAATCGCTCTGCCGCGCGAAACCATGCAGGCCGAGCGGAAAGCGCTTTCCCTTGACCCGGATCTCACCGTTGCAGGTCCAACCAACCACCGGGAAAAGGACCGGCGCGGTCTCGCTCCAGAAGGTGGGATCCGGCGTCCAGAGCAGGGACCGGCTGAGGGCCGTCCGCTCCAGGAGTTCAGCGCCGCGCAGCGAGATTGCGGCGGATGAAGAGCCGCAGGCGAGCCTTATCGTTTCCGCCATTTTTCAAATCTCGGTCAGCCGCGCAAGGCATTCGAAAATTGTGTCGTGTTCGGAGGAAGAGCACGCGCGAGGCAAAACGATCAAGGGCACATGCGTAAAATTGGCGAGCGTCGCCAAGGTCTCATCCAAAGGAACGGAAGAATCCGGCGTCTCGCTGATAACGAGCGCACGCGGTTCGAGATCACGCCTCGCCAGCACATCGAGAGCAGTCAATGTATGGCTGATGGTGCCCAGATAGCTGCCCGCAACAAGGATTGATGGGACGCGCAATCGCGCCATCCAGTCGAGAACGGTGTGACGCTCATCGAGCGGAACCATGATGCCGCCAACACCCTCGATGAGCAAGACGCCGTCATGGGTGGCGATGGCTTGGCTGCAGAATCGCGTGAGGCCTTCGAAGTCGAGAGTCTTTCCCTCAAGCCGCGCGGCCATGTCGGGCGAGAGCGGTGCGCGAAATTGAAAGGGCGAGATGCGCGCGAGCTCGCTTTCATGGACAGGGCGTCGCAAGGCTTCCAGAAGAAGTGCCGGATCGCTTCCTTCTGGCGCTTGCGGATCGAAGCCGCTGACAACGGGCTTCAACGCAGCGACTCTCTTGCCCCGGTCACGCAAATGGCGGATCAGGCCAGCGGTGACGAAGGTCTTGCCTGTGCCTGTGCCCGTGCTGGTTACGAAGAGGGCGGACATGCGGGCTCAAACAAGCGGGTTTTCGGCAGCAACGCGCCGACGGCATCGGCCAGCCGGTTGATCTCGTCTTTTGGATGCAATGCCGTGAATGCAAAGCGCAGCCGCGCTGTGCCAGCGGGCACGGTCGGCGGTCTGATCGCGGTCACGAGAAAGCCTTGCTCCGCGAGTTGGCGCGAAGCCGCGAGCGTCACTTCGGGTTCGCCCAGCACGAGCGGAACAATCGGGCTTTGCGCATCGGCGAGACCAAGGCGCTGCGTGAAGAGGCGCGCGTTTTCGAGCGGTTTGCGGATCAAGGCCGGTTCGTTCTCGATCACATCGAGCGCCGCGATTGCAGCGGCGACACTCGCCGGTGGCAGGCCTGTCGAATAGACGAGCGTGCGCGCGCGCGTTTTCATGAGATCGATGACGGGCTGCGAGGCGCAAAGATAGCCGCCATAGCCGCCGATCGCCTTCGACAATGTCCCCATCTGCAAAGGTACATCCACCTTGCGGCCGGTGGCCATCGACGAGCCAATGCCTTGTCCGATCACGCCGAGGCCATGCGCATCATCGCTCATGAGCCAGGCATCGAAGGATTGGCAGAGGTGTGCTAGATCATTGAGCGGCGCAAGATCGCCATCCATCGAGAAGACGCCATCGGTGACGAGCAAAGCATGGCTGACCTCAGCGCGATGGGCTTGCAGTAATTCCTGTGCATGGCCGACATCATTGTGACGGAACATCAGCGTTTTCGCGCGTGAAAGCTGTGTGCCTGCCCACAGACAAGCATGGGCGAGTTCGTCAATCAGGATAAGATCCCCCGCGCCCGCGAGCACGGGAATGATCCCCGCATTGGCCAGATAACCGGAGCCGAAAACGCAAGCCGAATCGCTGCCTTTGAGCCGCGCGAGCCGCGTCTCCAATTCGATGAAAAGCGGATGATTGCCGGTGACAAGCCGCGAGGCGCCCGCGCCCACGCCATAGCGATTTATCGCGTCGATGGCAGCCGCCTTGAGGGCAGGGTGATGCGTGAGATTGAGATAATCGTTGCAGGAGAAGGACAGCAGGCGTTGCCCCTCCCGCGTGATCCACAGCCCGTCTTCGCGTGCGCTGTCCACGAGCGAGCGCCGCAGCGAGGCGCGATCGAGATCGGCCAATTTGGCAAGGGCGAAATCATCCAGGGAATTCATGCACCAAGTCCGAGCCTTTCGTTAATCTGCCGCCGTTCCGCATCGCCCTTTGCGACACTTGGTATATACCAACGGTCATAAAGGATGACCGTTGGTGTCACTCACGAATTTCCGCCAACGCTAAAGAAAAAGCGGAAATTCGAGAAAGGAACCAAGGATCGTCTTTTACGATCCTTGGTATAAGTCCGTCGCCGGTGTATTCCTATGCGAATTTCCCGGCAACAAGTCGAATGGCGGAATCGATCAATCCTTATGAGCAGCAGACCGCCAAACTGGTTCACGCAAGGCATGAAACATATTTGGCTGCCTTACAGCCAAATGAAGACGGACATGGCGCCGCTTCCCGTTGTGCGGACGCAGGGCACCCGCATCACACTGGCCGATGGGCGCCAGCTCGTCGATGGGATCGCGAGCTGGTGGACGGCCTGCCATGGCTATAATCATCCGCAGATCTGGCAATCAGTATTGGACCAGCTGACCGACATGCCGCATGTCA
>DASQCU010000246.1:0-6629 GCA_035634575.1 Beijerinckia sp. | reverse complement strand
AGGTCATGGAAATTCTTTGCGCCTATGTACGCAAAAACGCGGGCCCGCCACAGCCTTGTTCTCTCGAGATGCGGGCAACTTACGCCAAAGCAGATCAGACGGACGAAGAACGTATTTCACGAAGGCATCGCAAAGCCGAGTTGAAGGCCGCTACTGATGTACAGGCGTGCCTGACCGTCATAGGCCGGCGCTCGCAAAAGCAGCGAGACTGGGAAACAACGAAGAAAGCGACCGAGGCTGATGGAGCGGGTAGCGGTGCGTTTCGGCTCGATCTCCGCGCGTGTCATCTCGCCGGGGCAGATCTTAGCGGGCTCCATTTTGACAAGGCGAATTTCGAGGGCGCGTGCCTTGAAGGCACCACGCTCGATGAGGCACGTCTCCAAGGCGCGTTGCTCGATGATGTGCATCTCGAAGGCGCGTCGCTAGAGAAGGCGCATCTCGAAAGCGCGTCGCTTGTTGGAGCGCATATCGAAGGCGCGTGGCTCAGTGGGGTGCGCCTTGCGGATGCGTCGCTCGGTGGGGCGCGTCTCAAAGGCTCGTCGCTCTACGGGGCGGATCTCGAAGGCGCGGAGCTCTATTGGGTGGAACTCGATGACGCGGAGCTCGATGACGCGCATCTCGAAGGCGCGTCTCTCGAAGGCGCGTGGCTCTTTAGGGCGCATCTGAAAGGCGCAAAGGATCTTACGCAGGCGCAGCTAGAAAGCGCCTATGGAGACGAGACAACTGAATTGCCGGAGGGACTATCGCGCCCTAGTCATTGGATCAAGCTCTCGAATGACTCAGACGCCACCGCCGATCTAGCTCCTGACACAGAAGCCAAGTAGAACCCCCTGTAAGGCCTCTCGAAATCCTGCTTTCTTCTCAGAGCCCGTTGCAGTTACCGCCAAGTAGTTCTAGTTTAAAACCATGTTCGAAAGTCACTATCAATCCTTTGAAGATTTGGCTGATCCCTCGCAGGGCAAGGCGCGGGTTGCCGCCTTGCGGGCAGCGCTGGAAAGGCTCGGCCTCGACGGCTTTCTCGTCCCGCGCGCGGACGAGCACCAGAACGAATATGTCGCCCCCTCCGAGGAGCGGCTTGCCTGGCTCACCGGCTTTACCGGCTCGGCCGGACTTGCCATCGTGCTGCAGGACAAAGCCGCGATCTTCGTCGATGGACGCTATACATTGGCGGTTCGCGATCAGGTCGATACCAAAGTCTTCAAGCCGGTCGCGCTCGCCGAGACGAGCCCCGAAAAATGGCTTGAGGCCAATCTGAAGCCGGGTTTGAAACTGGGCTATGATCCCTGGCTGCATACGCCGGGACAGATCGAGCGCTATGGCAGAGCCGCGCGGGCGGCAGGTGCCGAACTTGTCGCGGTCGAGCCAAACCCCATAGATGCAGTCTGGAGCGATCGTCCCGCGCCCCCGCTCGGCAAGATCAGCCTTCATGCGCAAAAGCTCGCGGGCGAAAATGCGGCGAAGAAACTCGCGCGTGTCGCCAAGGCGCTTGGGGCTAAGGACGCGCTTCTCGTCAGCGATCCCCATGCCGTCGCCTGGGCCTTCAATATTCGCGGCCAGGATGTTTCGCATACGCCTCTGCCGCTTGCCTATGCTTTGATCTTCAATGCGGAAAAATCAGGCGAGACCAAAGGGGCGGTCAAGCCGCGTCTCTATGTCGATGCCCGCAAGCTCGACAAGGCCTTGCGCAGCAAGCTTTCCGAACTCGCCGACATCGAGGAACCGTCCCGGCTCGAATCCGATCTTGCGGCGATTGGGCAGCAGGGCAAGACCATCGCCTTCGATTCAGGCACCGCACCCGCGAAATTGACCGAGGTGTTGAAGGCGGCGGGTGGCACTTGCGAGATGGGACCGGACCCGATCGCCTTGATGAAGGCCCGCAAGAATGCCGCCGAGCTCAAAGGCACGCGGCAGGCGCATTTGCGCGATGGCGCGGCCATCACAAATTTTCTGCATTGGTTTTCGGTCAATGCACCCTCTGGCAAGCTGACCGAGATCGAGGCGGCGCAAGCGCTCGAAACCTTCCGGCGCGAGACCGATAAGCTGAAGGATCTTTCTTTTCCATCCATCGCCGCCGCTGGCCCCAATGCCGCGATTCCGCATTATCACGTGACGGTCAAGACCAATCGCAAAATCGGCAAGGGCATTTTCCTGATCGATTCCGGCGGCCAATATGAAGACGGGACGACCGATATCACCCGCACGCTCAGCGTCGGCCGGCCGACCGCGCTGATGCGGGACCGCTTCACGCGTGTCTTGAAGGGTCACATTGCCATTGCCCGCGCGACTTTCCCGAAAGGCACTTCGGGCGCGCAGATCGATGCGCTCGCGAGGCTGCCGCTCTGGCAGGCGGGGCTCGATTTCGACCACGGGACAGGGCATGGCGTTGGCTCCTATCTCTCCGTGCATGAGGGGCCGCAGCGAATCTCAAAACTTGGTTCCGTCGCGCTCGAACCCGGCATGATCCTCTCGAACGAGCCCGGTTATTATAACGCCGGGCAATGGGGCATTCGGATCGAGAATCTGGTCGTCGCCGAGCTGCGCGACATTGCTGGCGCGGAGCGCGAGATGTTCGGCTTTGAGACGATCACTCTGGCGCCGATCGATACCGCCCTCATCGAGCCCAAACTTCTGGATGCGGAGGAACTCGCCTGGTTCAACGCCTATCATGCGCGGGTCTTCAAGGAGATTTCGCCGCTTGTCGAGCCGGAGGTCCGCAAATGGCTGCGGGAAGTGACGCGGCCGCTTCGCAATGCGCCGCGCGGCCGCGGGCAATGAAATGACTTACGCTATTGTCATGACCACCTGCGAAGGGCCTGAAAATGCCAAGCTCATCGCAAAAAACCTCATCGAGAGGCGGCTTGCCGCTTGCGTGCAATTGCTGCCGATCGAAAGCTATTTCACTTGGGAAGGCGAATTGCAGAACGCTCAGGAATTGTTGTTGCTCTGCAAGACCAAGAGCGGCGCTTTCCAAGATGTCGAGGCACTCATTCGCAAGCTGCACACCTATACGACGCCGGAAATCGTCCAGGTTCCGATTGAAAGAGGCTCAAAAGCCTATCTGGACTGGATTAGCTCGATGACGCGCTGAACCTCGCCGGACGAACTACCCGCATTTTCTCGACTTTATCCGCCGTGCGTGGCAAAAGCCGGTGATGCTTTTGCGCCGCGTCCCTTCAAAGCGGCGGTCAACCTTGTGGCTCGTTCATGTCCGATCTCGAAATCCTGCGGAAGGAAACCCTGGCCGAAATCGCCGCTGCTGCTGACGAGGTAGCACTTGAGAGCGTGCGGGTTGCGGCGCTTGGCAAGAAAGGTTCGATCTCGGCCCTGTTGGCGACGCTTGGCAAAATGGCGCCGGAGGAGCGCAAGGTTCAGGGCGCCGCGATCAACGCGCTCAAGGATAATGTGAGCGAAGCGCTCGCCGCGAGGCGCGCCATCCTGAAGGAAGCGGCGCTCGAAGCCCGGCTTGCCGCCGAGACCGTCGATGTCACCTTGCCCGTTCGCACGCAGGCGCTGGAGGCTGGCCGCATCCATCCGATCACGCAAGTCATGGACGAGCTTGCCGCGATTTTCGCCGACATGGGCTTTGCCATTGCCGAGGGCCCGGACATTGAGTCGGATGATTATAATTTCACCAAGCTGAATTTCCCGCCGGACCATCCGGCGCGCGACATGCACGATACTTTCTTTTTCAACCCTGATGAGAACGGCCAACGCAAGGTGCTGCGCACGCATACGAGTCCCGTGCAGGTGCGGACCATGTTGGCGCAAAAGCCGCCGATCCGGGTGATCTGTCCGGGCCGGACCTATCGTTGCGACTCGGACCAGACGCATACGCCGATGTTCCACCAGGTCGAAGGTCTCGTAATCGACCGCTCCGCCAATCTCGGCAATTTGAAATGGATCCTTGAGGAATTCTGCAAGGCCTTCTTCGAAGTGCCGGACGTCAAGATGCGCTTCCGGCCGAGCTATTTTCCTTTCACCGAACCGTCGATGGAAGTCGATATCCAATGCGCGCGCAAGGATGGCGAGATTCGCTTCGGGGAAGGCGAGGATTGGCTCGAAATTCTGGGCTGCGGCATGGTGCATCCCAATGTCCTGAAGAATTGCGGGCTAGATCCCGATGTCTATCAGGGGTTTGCCTGGGGTATGGGAATCGACCGTATCGCGATGTTGAAATATGGAATGCCGGATCTGCGCGCCTTTTTCGAGGCAGACGTGCGCTGGCTCAAGCATTACGGGTTCAGGCCGCTCGATTTCCCCACGCTGGCCGGTGGGCTGAGCGGATGATGGTGCGCCGTGAAGCGCTGCGAAACATAAGAAAGCGGGCCAACCTATTTTTGCCTGGGCGCGAGATGGACTCCAATGCTGGTGTCCGCGGAAGTTCGATGGTTCTTCGAGGGTGATTGCCCCGCCGACGTGCAACGCTGGTTCCATCAGGGTGGGCCCTCTCCCGGCGGGGGAGACACACGGATCGACGAATATCTCTGGCAGCCGAACGAAACCCAGATCGGGATCAAGCGGCGCGGCGGGCAAAACGGCGTCGAAATCAAAGGGCTCGTTGCCTGTCGCCGGACCACGGAACTTTCGCCCTTCGCACCTTATTTCGAAACATGGTGCAAGTGGAGTGCGCAAGCCTCCGGATTGCAATTGACCGAGACTTTGAGGGTCCAGAAAACGCGTTGGCTCCGCGTTTTCGATACGTCCGGCCCCGCTGTCGAGGAGGTTCTGCTGGGCGCTGATGCAAAGCCGCTGAGCGGGCATCAGCTGCCGGTGCAAGGTTGCAACGTGGAGATCACCAAGGTCGAGCTTGCGGCGCATTCGCGGCCCTGGTGGACGTTAGGTTTTGAAGCTTATGGCGATTTGGAACAGGCGCCATATAATCTTCGAAAGGCCATAAGGTCGCTTGATGAACGATCTTTCCCGCGCGTCAGCACGGGGGAGTTCCTGAATTATCCTTCCTGGTTGGCGCGGGTCGCCAAGCCCGAGAGATGAAGGCTCAAGCCTATGGACGCCTCTCCTCAGAAGAATGTGGATAGGCCGGCAAGGCGCCAGATCATTCGCGTGTTTCTCTGCGGCGATGTGATGACGGGCAGGGGCATCGACCAGATTTTGCCAAATCCCTGCAGCCCCCGTCTGCACGAAGCTTACGTCCCATCGGCGCGAGACTATGTCTCTTTGGCCGAGCAGGTGAATGGAAAGCTGCCCGAATATGCCGCGCCCTCCTATATCTGGGGCGCAGCCCTGGCGGAGCTGAACCGGGTGCGGCCGGACGTCAGCATCATCAATCTCGAAACAAGTATTACACGCTCCGATGCCTATATCCCGAAAGGCATCAATTACAGGATGAGTCCGGAAAACGCTGTTTGCCTGCGCGCGGCGGGAATTGATTGCTGCGTGCTTGGCAATAATCATGTGCTCGATTGGGAGCGGGCAGGGCTTCTTGATACATTGGCCACGCTCGAACGTCTGCGGATCAAGACCGCGGGCGCTGGCCACGATGAAGCCGAGGCGGGGGCGCCGGCAATCCTAGAGATTGAAGGCAAGGGACGCGTCCTGGTCTTTTCCTTCGCTTGCCGGGAGAGCGGGACTCCCTCCGACTGGGCCGCGACGCATGAGGCTGCGGGGGTAAATTTCCTCGGCGATTTCAGCGATGAAACGGCCGCAGCGATTGCCAACAAGATCGCGCGCATCAGACGGCCGCGCGATCTGATCATCATATCAATCCATTGGGGTCCAAACTGGGGATATGAGATTCCGCAGGAGCACCGCCGATTTGCCCATGCTCTGGTCGACCGGGCCAATGTTTCGGTGATCCATGGTCATTCATCGCATCACGCGAAGGCGATCGAGATCTACAAGAACCGGCTCATCCTTTATGGATGCGGCGATTTCCTGAACGACTATGAAGGGATTCACGGCTTTGAGGAATTTCGAGGCGATCTCGCCCTGATGTATTTCGCCGGTTTCGATGGCCTCACGGGGGAGCTGACCGACCTTGAAATGGTGCCGCTTCAGATCCGCCGCTTTCAGCTTGTCCCGGCGTCCGATACCGATATCGTCTGGATGCAACACATCCTCGACCACGAAAGCGGGAAGTTCAATGTCCATATCAGGTTGAAGTCAGAGGGGAGAATGGCTCTGTCCCGGTAGGAGGGCTCCATGAAAAATGCCGCCACCAAAAATCGCGCTGGTCCCAGGAAGAAGGACAAGCATTATTCCTACGACGAGAGCGTGGACGAGGCCGGCAAGACCATCGACGCGGAAGCGGTGGAAATCGAAGCTGAAGTGCCAGCGGAAGAAAACCAATCCGTGGAGAGCCTCGAACCGGACGATAATCCCGCTCCCAACTTCGAGGAATGAGCCGTCATTGCGAGGAGCGCAGCGACGAAGCAATCCATAAGCCGGGCATGTCAGTTGGATTGCTTCGCTTCGCTCGCAATGACGGTCGAAGGGCGGTGCTCTCACGCGGCAGGGGGCTGCGCCGCGCCCGGTCCGCGCGTGCCAAAGCGGGCCAGAATATCGATCACTTCCTGATCCGTTGTCTGCCGGAAATCGCTATAAAAGAAGCCGATCGCGCCGAAGATCTCATGCGCTTCGAGACAGACGACATCGTCGGCCTCTTCCTCCAT
>DASQCU010000245.1:0-7563 GCA_035634575.1 Beijerinckia sp. | reverse complement strand
TTGACGATTTCCGGTTGATCCGCGAACAGATCAACCGGAAATCATCTGACTTATGAACAGCCCAAAACCGATCTTTCGGTTAGCGAGCCAAATCCAGACCCTTGCCACGCGTCCCGCGCTGCGGGATAAAGCCCTGGTTCTCGTGGCTTGGCTTGAACGCCAGACAATCCGAGCAGCACAATAGACCGGCCCTATAATCAAAAGCGATCCCAAGCGCGACCGTTGGAGCGTTTCCCCCAGATGGCTAAATTCGCAACCCGCGTTTTCTCCGGCGTGCAGCCGACGGGCAATTTGCATCTCGGCAATTATCTTGGCGCGATTGTGAAATTCGTGGACCTGCAGAAGACGCAGGATTGCCTCTATTGCGTCGTTGATCTCCACGCGATCACCCTGCCGCAGAAACCGGACGAATTGAAAGCGAGCATCCGTGAAGTGACCGCCGCCTTCATCGCCTGCGGCATAGACTACAAGAAGCACATCGTCTTCAACCAGAGCCAGGTCGCCGAACATGCCGAACTTGCCTGGGTATTCAATTGCGTGGCGCGGATCGGCTGGCTGAACCGGATGACGCAATTCAAGGAAAAGGCCGGCAAGGATCGCGAGAATGCCTCCCTCGGCCTTTATGCCTATCCCTGCCTCATGGCCTCCGACATTCTGATCTATCGCGCGACCCATGTACCGGTCGGCGAGGATCAGAAGCAGCATCTGGAACTCGCCCGCGACATAGCGCAAAAATTCAACCTGGATTTCGCCGAATCGATTGCGGCGCATGGCCATGGGGATGCTTTTTTTCCGCTGCCGGAGCCTCTGATTCAGGGGCCAGCCACAAGAGTGATGAGCCTGCGCGACGGAACCAAGAAAATGTCGAAATCGGACCCGTCCGATTATTCGCGCATCAATCTGTCGGACGATGCCGAGACGATTGCGCAGAAGGTGCGCAAGGCAAAGACCGACCCGGAACCGCTACCCTCCGATGTTGAAGGTTTCGCCAAACGGCCGGAAGCCGAAAATCTTGTCGGCATTTATGCCGCCTTGAACGGCGAGACCAAAGCCGATGTGCTGAAACCTTCGGTGGCGGCAATTTTTCGACCTTCAAAACGGCTCTCGTCGATCTCGCGGTTGAAAGGCTCGGACCGATCGGCGCCGAGATGAAAAGATTGAAAGCCGATACGGCCTTCATCGATCAGGTTCTCGTCGATGGCGCCGCGCGGGCGCGGGTGCTCGCGCAGGAAAACATGCGCGCGGTCAAGGATATTCTGGGCTTCGTGCAGTGAATTTTCGCGGCCCCTCTGTTCAGGCGCTGCGGCGGCTCGACCGCACGGCGCGCACGCGTGGAAAAATCTCTTGCGCGAAGCGCCGCATCTCGGCCTCGAAAGGCTGGAATTGCAGCATGAAAAGCTCGATTCCCGCCGCGTGAAACTCGAGGATATGCGCCGCGACCCTATCATAACTCCCAACAAGGCCGGCCGCCGTGCCGCCATTGCTGCCAACCCTTGGCGTTTTTGCCATTGTCTGCATCATCACGACCTTGGGGTCGGTATTGGCCTTTTGCACCGCACGCAGCGGCGCATCCTTCGCAGCAAGCGCGAGGAGATTCGCATGGGCCTGCTCGGCCTCGCGATCGGTTTCGCGCGCGACGACAAAGGCTGAAAGGCCGAAGCGCAGGGGGGCGCCCCGTCTTGGCCTCGCCGCAAGATCGGCGATCAGGCCAGCAACATCGTCCAAGGGCTGGCCGTTGATGAACCAGACATCGCCATGATCGGCGACGAGTGCGCGGGCGGGTTCCGATTCGCCCCCGACATAGATCATCGGCCGCTCACGAAACTCGCTCTTTGGCCGCAACATATAATCATCGATTTGGAAATGCTTGCCGGCGTGATTGACCCGCTCGCCTCGCATCAATCCGGCGACGACCTCGATCCATTCTCGCCCATAGGCATAGCGCGCGTCATGTTCGGCAAAACCAATGCCTGCCTTTTCGAGCTCGGGCCGGTTCCAGGCATTGACGAGATTGATTGCGAAACGGCCTTGCGAGATCGCCTCGATGCCGAGCGCCATTTTGGCCAGCACGACAGGATGATAGAGATAAGGCTTGATTGCCGCGATGATCTCGATGCGGCTGGTCAAGGCGGCAAGACCCGCCGCCGCCGTCCAGGCTTCGAGCTGATCGAGATCCGCACTATGCGGATTAATCGTGTGCTGCGCGACGAGCGTCGATTCATAGCCAAGCTCTTCAGCCTCAAGCACAAGGCTTTTGTTGCGCTGCCATGACGCGTCATAGGGTTCGCCGGGATCCTGCAAAGCACCCCGCGAGCCATGGACGAGCGCCCAAATACCGAAACGAAGGGGAGCGGACCGCATCGAACTCTCCAATCTGATGGTTGGATGGGGGCCATGCTATTGCAAGATATTCTCTTTATCTATAGATTTAATATAAATAATTTTTTGCGGTGAAAAACGATGAATAATACGACGCGCAGGCGTGTCCTCGGCCAAATGCTTGCGATCCCGCCTGCCCTTGCAACGTCCTGCGGCCAAAAAGCTAAAGGCGCGGAGCGCAAATTGCGCTTCAGCTACCAGCGTTCCTCGACGCTGCTCACCATTCTCAAGACCAATGGCGCTTTGGAAAAGAAGCTTGCCCCTCTTGGCTATGAAGTGAGCTGGCACCTCTTCGCGAATGTCATCGACCCGATGAATGCAGGCGCGGTCGATTTCCACGCCGATGTCGCGGATGCCGTGCCGATCTTTACCCAATCCGCGGGCGCCAAGCTCACCCTCTATGCCAAGGAAGATCCTTCGCCGACCGCCGAGGCGATCATCGTGCCGGACGAGTCTTCCATTCGGACAATCGCCGACCTCAAAGGCAAGCGGATCGGCGTCGATAAAGGGTCCGGCTGCCATTTTCTCCTGGTTGCCGCCTTGAAGCGGGAAGGCCTGACCTTCAAGGATATTATCCCTGCCTATCTGCCAGCGGCGGATGGCGCGGCTGCCTTCAAACGGGGCGCCATCGACGCCTGGGTCATCTGGGACCCTTTTCTTGCCATCACGCAGACCCAGGCAAAAGTTCGGATCGTCGCTGATGGGACAGGTTTTACCAGCTACTACCGCTACTACACGGTCAACGACGAGATCGTGGCTTCGCGTCCCGAACTCGTTCAGCTTGTTTTCGATTTGCTGGTCGAAACGGGCCAATGGGTGCGCGGGAACCGTGAGGAAGCCGCAAAAATTCTCGCGCCCATCTGGGGCGACGTTCCCCTCACGACGATAGAAGCCGTAAACCAGAGGCGGAGCTACAGCGTGCGCGGAATCGAAAAATCAGCCCTTGGCGAACAGCAGGCCATAGCTGACACATTTTTCGAGGCGGGGCTCATCCCCGCGCGTCTCGTGACGGCTGATGCCAGGATCTGGACACCTGCGAAGGGGTGAAACCACTCCCCAATCCTACCAGGCCGGGCCGCCCATCGTCATCCGCAGATGAACATAATCATACAGATCGCTCAGCATGAAATGCCGGTTTTCGACAATCAGCATGTGGGCGATTGTCGCTTCATCGCCCGCGAGATAGCGATGCGCTGTGCGGCGGAATTCCTCCGGCATACTTAGGTTGAAATCGGAAGGCTGCACCAATAGGCGCAAGATCTGATCGAAAAGAAAGCGGAAACGCTCGTCCTCGGGCTCAAGATAAGCCGCACCGAAGTCTTTTCCATAGCGCTTGAAAAGATCCATATAGTCGTCAATATCTGGTTTTTTCACCGCACTACTCTTCCGCTTCCACTTCCCGGTAAGGATCGCGTCCTTCCGCCGCCGGGTGCTTCTCTTGCATACCCTGAATCCTTGAGGATTCAGGGTTCCTTTCCAGCAAATCGCTTACGCGAGAGCGATTTGCTGGAGTGGCACCGCCTGTTCCTGCGGAACGGCGGTATATCAAGGCAAGGGCCATGCCGAGACTGAGTTAGACCATAATCGGCGCCGTCTTGCCAGAGCTCAAGCCCAAGCCAAAGACCATGTTTCCCTAGCGCGTGGAATGTTCTAAGTAGCTTGATCTGAAGGGAACGCAACAAAGGCGTGAGACAATTTGCTGCCAGCCTGTGGCAGAAAAACGAAAGAAATCAATGATCCCTGAACCATCCGTCGCCTGCTCGACCTGCCGATTCTGGGAAATCTCAACCATGATCGACGCCTCCGCCTTCGATGACCGGCCGCGCGGCGCGTGCCGCCGCTCAGCCCCGCAGCCGCGCTCCGATTTCGACCGGATCCTTGCCGATTATCTCGCCGCCATCGCCCGCCATTTGACGAACGCGCAGGATGAGGAAGCCTTCACGATCCATGAATCGGATGCCGCCGCCGAATCCTATTGGCCCTTGACCGTCGCCGATGATTGGTGCGGCGAATATATTGAGCGGACGTAAAACGAATGCTCGATTGGGACGCCACCCAATATTTGAAGTTCGAGGACGAACGAACCCGCGCCGCCCGCGATCTTCTGGCCCAGGTTCCCCTGCACACCGCAAACTGCGTTTATGATCTCGGCTGCGGACCGGCCAATTCGACCGAGTTGCTGGTCGCCCGTTTCCCGGGCGCGGAAATCACGGGCGTCGATTCCTCGCCCGAAATGCTCGCCAAAGCGAAGAAGGCCCTGCCGTCACTGCACTTCATCGCGGCAGATCTCACCGCATGGACGGCGGAAAAGCCCGCCGATCTCCTCTTTGCCAATGCCGTCTTTCAATGGCTGCCCGATCATTTAAGTGTCCTGGAGCGCCTCCTCGGCGCACTGCCGAGCGGCGGCATTCTCGCCGTGCAAATGCCGGATAATCTTGGCGAACCATCCCAAGTGCTGATGCGCGAAATCGCGGAAACAGGCCCCTTTGCCGCCAAGCTGACCGGCATCGAGCGCGATCAGATCGCGGCGCCAGAGATCTATTACGACCGCCTGAAGCCGCTCTGCGCGAGCTTCGATATATGGCATACGATCTATAATCATGCCCTGGCGGGACCTGAGGCCATTGTCGAATGGCTGATGGGGACGGGTCTGCGGCCTTATCTCGCGCCGCTCGACGAGGCCGAGCGCACAGCCTATCTCGCGGCCTATCTCAACGGAATCAAAAAAATCTATCTCCCCCGCGCCGATGGCCGGGTGCTCTTGCGCTTTCCCCGGATCTTCATGGTCGCGGTGAGAGCGTAACGTGAGAACCAAACTTTGCGCGCTGTTTCACTGCGCAGAAAAATGATCTAGCAGTTTATTCCCACCTCTCCAAAGGGATGCGACATGGAACGTCTCCTCGTGCTCGTGCGCCACGGCCAAAGCGACTGGAACCTCAAAAACCTGTTCACGGGCTGGAAAGACCCGGATCTTACGCCCAAGGGACTGGAAGAGGCCAAAGCCGCCGGAAAGACCCTCAAGGCCCGGGGTCTCGCCTTCGATCAGGCCTTCACCTCGGATCTCACCCGCGCGCAGCATACTTTGAAGCTGATCCTCGGCGAGCTCGGCACCCCCGGCATTCCAACGACCCGGGATCAGGCCCTGAACGAGCGCGATTACGGCGATCTCTCCGGCCTCAACAAGGATGAGGCGCGCCAGAAATGGGGCGAGGACCAGGTTCATATCTGGCGGCGGTCCTATGACATTTCGCCGCCCGGCGGCGAAAGCCTGAAAGACACGGTCGCGCGCGTGCTGCCCTATTACTGCCAATCCATCCTGCCCGCCGTGCTCAACGGCCAGAGAACCATTGTCGCCGCGCATGGCAATTCGCTGCGGGCTTTGGTGATGGTGCTCGATGGCCTGACGCCCGCCACCATTCCTTCCATGGAGCTCGAAACCGGCATCCCGATCCTCTATCGCCTGAAGCCGGACTCGACAGTTGAGACCAAGGAGATTCTGGCGGTTTCATAGGCTCTCATACCACAGGTCATAAAGAATGACCTGTGGTGCCACTCTCGAATTTTCGCTCACCCTTTGAAAAAGCGAAAATTCGAGAAAGGAACCAAGGATCGCCTTTTGCGATCCTTGGTATAAATCCGCTAAGAATTGAGGAGTTCGATCCGGTAAATCGCTCGGCTTGAGAGCGGCTTACCGGAGGCCCGCCGCCTGTTCCTTCGGATCGTCGGTATAATAAAAGCACATCCCGGTCTCTTCGATGGGAACCAAGGATTTGTGCCGGGGTTATGCGCCTCGCGCCCTCGGCGCAAAGGCCATTGGAGAATTGCTTATGCCGGACGATCGGCCACGTTACGAAATTCTTCTCGTCGATGACGATCTGCTCGTTCGTCACGTCATTGCCGACGAGATCGAGGAGGCGGGCCATCTCGTGATCACGGCGGCCAATGGCGACACGGCCTTGATGATGCTGAAGGCCAATCCTTCATTCGATCTTGTTCTCGTCGATTATGCCATGCCCGGCATGGGCGGCAAGGAACTCGTCCGGCGCATCCGCGCTGAATGGCCCGATATGAAGATTGCGTTTTTGACGGGCTATGCCGAAATTCTGAGCCGGAACCAAGAGGAAACCTGCCCGATCCTCGCCAAAGGCACAATGATGGATGAATTGATCAAGGGCATTGAGGCTGTGGCGCGCGGCGAGCCGGTGCAATTTGACCATGACGCGACCTCGGCCCGCGTGGATCGCTTGCTGGAGCAAATCTCGACGCGGCCGGCTGTCGAGGGCATCCAGCGCCAGCTCCAGTCGATTTATGAGCGCACCCTGCAGGATTCGCTGCCGCAGCCGCTCGCGCGATTAATCGACCGCTTAAACGATTCGGGACCGTCCGACACCCAGAAATAGGCGCGCGATGCTGAACCAAGGCTCGATTCATACCAACGGGCATAAAGAATGACCGTTGGTGACACTCTGGGATTTTTGCTATTCCTTTGAAAAGGCGAAAATTCCAGAAAGGAACTAAGGGCGCGCTTTTCGACCCTTAGTATCAGACGCAGTTGAGGCGCATCGAACTGAGCCCCGGGCTTTTTTATATTCCAGCCTTTCTCGCCGCGGCGGCGCAGGCGGTCCTCGCCCGCGACATCTGGAGCGCAACCGAAAAAGCGCCTTTCTTTCAGCCGCTTATGCCGCGCACGGGCCGCCCTTTCTCGGTCAGGATGACAAATTGCGGCCCGCTCGGCTGGGTTTCCGATCAGGCGGGAGGCTATCGCTATCAGGCGCATCATCCTGAAACGGGGCAAAATTGGCCGCCCATTCCGGCGCTTGCGCTTCACGCCTGGGACGAGCTTGCCGCCTATCCGCATCCACCTGAGGCCTGTCTCGTCAATTTTTACGATCAGGACGCGCGCATGGGCCTGCACCAGGACCGCGATGAAGAAGATTTATCGGCGCCGGTTCTCTCGATTTCGCTGGGCGATACTTGCCTTTTCCGCTTTGGCGGCACCAAGCGGGGCGGGACGACACAGAGCCTCAAGCTTGTCTCGGGCGATGTTCTGGTGCTGAGCGGGGCCGCGCGCCTCGCCTATCATGGCGTAGACAAGATCCTGTTTGGATCGTCGCGCCTCATTCCCGAGGGCGGGCGGATCAATCTCACCTTGCGCCGCGTCACGAGAGCCGCTTGATCCTCGTT
>DASQCU010000244.1:0-5520 GCA_035634575.1 Beijerinckia sp. | reverse complement strand
CCCAGCCAATCGAGACCTGCGCCCTCCCCCGCAAATGGCGCACCGAGGCTTCGATCGAATCAATCGTCATGGCATCCGATAAAATGATCAGCTTCTTGCGCGGATTGCGGCCTCTCTTCTCCCACCAGGCAATCAATTCATCCGATGCCTCAATCGGCGGTTTCGAATCCGGCCTCGCGCCCTTCCAGTCGGCAGCCCAGTCCGGTGCGGCGGCCAGGAAATTCGTCGTGCCAAATGTGTCGGGCAGAAGAATGAGGAGATTGCCGTCATAGAGCTTCGCCCAATCCTTGAGCACCTCGAAAGGAGCCTGACGCAATTCATCATCATTATTGGCGAGCGCCGCATAGACCATTTGCAATTCATGCGCATTGGTGCCAATCGCTTCCATGCCTAGATCCATGGCAAGCTTCACATTCGACGTGCCGAGAAAACTGGCGCCAATCCCTTCCTGCATGGCCTCGACGCACCAGCGCTGCCACAAAAATCCATGCCGGCGGCGGCTGCCGAAATCGACGATGCGCAAAGGGCCTTCACGCATCAAAATACGCAATCTTTCAACCTTGTCCCAAAGCTTGGACTTCGCGCGCGCATAGAGAATATCAAGCTCGAAACGGCTCATCTTGAACATGGCCGAACGCGCCCGCAATTCGTTGACGATCGCCAGCGCGGGAATTTCCCACATCGTCGTTTCGCACCAGAGCCCTTCGAAACGAAGAGCAAGATCGCCATCGCGGCGCGACAATTGATAGGGCGGCAATTGAAAGCTACTCAGATAATCGATGAAACCCGGCTCAAAAATCTTGGCCTTGCCGTAGAAACTATTGCCCGCTAGCCAGATCAATTCATTCTTCTGAAACCTCAAGGCTCTCGCGTGGTCGAGCTGAGCGATGAGTTCATTCTCGTTGATGCTGTCGGCAAGCCGGATCGATCGCGACCGATTGTGCAGCCCGAACGTCGCGTGGACATTCGGCTTCAGCTTCCAGATCATCTGTTGCATCAGAAGCTTGTAGAAATCCGTATCGAGCAGGGTCCGCACAATCGGATCGATGCGGAAGGAATGATTATAGACGCGGCTCGCCAGATCGGGGATCATTGTTGCTCAGAGCTTTGCGCTTAACGGGCAGGTGATCATCGCGCGCCTTCGATCAGGCGTCCAGCCGCCGCACGCGCCTCATCGGTAATTGTCGCGCCCGCGAGCATTCGCGCAATCTCTTCGCGCCGGGCTTCCTCTTCGAGAACGCTCACCCTTGTCGCGACGCGGCTGCCCCGATCGGCCGCATCCTTGGCGATGCGAAAATGATTGACGGCGCGGGCTGCGACCTGCGGTGCATGGGTCACGGCCAGGACCTGCACGCGGGCAGCGAGCCTTGCAAGGCGCTGACCTATGGCATCGGCCACCGCGCCGCCCACGCCGGTATCTATCTCGTCGAAGACGAGCGTCGGCGCCGAACCGCGATCGGCCAGGACGACCTTCAAGGCCAGCATGAAACGTGCGAGTTCGCCCCCCGAGGCGACCTTCATCAAGGGACCGGGCCGCGTTCCCGGATTGGTCTCTACCCAGAACTCGACCTGATCAATTCCGTCCGGCCCCGCCGTCTCGGGGCGAAATTCCGTGATGAAACGCGCCCCGCCAAGTTTGAGCGGCGCAAGTTCGCGCATCACCGCTTTGTCGAGCGCGGCGGCGGCCTTGCGGCGCCCCACCGACAAATCCTTGGCAGCAGCCGAATAATTGGCCTCTGCCGTCTCGGCCTCATGCGCAAGCGCTATAAGCCGCGCCTCCCCGGCATCGAGGTCGGCGAGATCGGCACTAAATTTTTCCGCAAGCGCGGGCAGGACATCGATGGCGACGCCATATTTGCGCCCGGCGGCGCGCAAGGCAAACAGCCTTTCCTCCACGCGCTCCAGTTCACGCGGGTCGAAATCGGCATCGCGCAAAGCCTGATCAATCGCCTGACCGGCAAGATCGAGCGCATTCAAGGCTTCTTCAAGCGCCTGAGTGGCGGGACCGATCAGCGCGGGGGCCTGAACCTGACGCCGTTCGAGGCGCCGCAAAGTGGCGGAGAGCGCGGGCAAAGGCGAGCCCTCACCCGCCACGCTGTCATAGGCATCGCGCAATTCGCTCGTGACTTTTTCCGCCTGCATCATGGACGTGCGGCGCTCGGCGAGTTGAGCCTCTTCGCCCGCTTGCACACCAAGCTTTTCGAGTTCGGCATAGGCATGACGCAGATAATCGGCGTCAGCGCGCACTTTTTCGAGCCTTGCCTGTTCGCTCGCAAGTTCCGCCCGCAGGCCGCGCAGTTGAGCGTGCGCAGCGCGCACCTTGGCGAGTTCGTCCTTCAAGCCGCCATAAGCATCGATCAATTGCCGATGCGTGTCCGGATTGACGAGCGCACGATCGTCATGCTGGCCGTGGATCTCGACAAGTTCGCGCGTAATCGCGCGAAGCGCCTGCGCCGTGACGGGCTGATCATTGACGAAGGCCCGGGTGCGGCCATCCGCCATTTGCACGCGCCGCAGAATGAGCCCCCCGTCGGTCTCTATGTCTTGCGCTTTCGCCGCTGCGAGGGCCGGATGCTGCGCGGCAAGGTCGAACACGGCGGTGACCTGGCCTTGCGCTTCGCCCTGCCGAACCAAAGTGCCGTCGCCACGGGCGCCAAGCGTCAGCGAGACTGCATCAAGCAGGATCGACTTCCCCGCGCCGGTCTCGCCGGTCAAAATGGTCAGCCCACGGCCAAGTTCGAGATCGAGCCGGTCGATGAGTACGATATCGCGGATGCAAAGCTGAATGAGCATTGGGGTCGAAAGGCCCCCTGATTCGCCTCGGGCGGCGCCTAGCCAAGACCTATTTTGTGGAATGCTTTTGAGATCCACGACCCCTGGTCTTCCTGCGGCTGCAGGCCGCCGCCTTGCAGAAGTGCATAAGCATCCTTGTACCAGACCGAGTCGGGGAAGTTATGGCCAAGCACTGCCGCCGCCGTCTGCGCTTCATTGGGGATGCCCAGCGCCAGATAGGCTTCGGTGAGGCGCATCAAGGCTTCTTCGGCATGGCGGGTTGTCTGATATTTTGCGAGGACTTCGCGGAAGCGGTTGATTGCAGCCGAATAATTATGCTGGCTCAGATAATAGCGGCCAACCATCATTTCCTTGCCGGCGAGCTGATCGCGGCAGACCTGCAGCTTGTATTTCGCATCCTCGGCATATTCGGATTTCGGGAATTTCTCGACGATCTCGGCAAAGATCGTCCCGGCCTTTTGCGCGCGATCCTGATCGCGGCTGACGTCCGGGATCTGATTGTAATAGGACATCGCCTCCAGATAATACACGTAAGCAAGATCGGGCGAAGTGGGATAAAGGGCGATGTAGCGTTTCGCGGTTCCGACCGCGTCGTCGTAGCTGCCATTCTGATATTGGCTGAAGGTCGCCATGAGAAGCGCCTTTTTCTGCCATTGCGAATAAGGATATTGCTTATCGAGGTCGCCGAATCTCTTGCCGGCGTTCTCATAGTCCTTCTTCTGCAAGCGGGCGAGGCCCTGATTATACATGTCGTCCGCCGGGACGTCGGGAACAATCTTGGTCTGGTATTTCTCACCGCTGAACATGTTCATCGGATTGAACGAGTCGAGCGAGGAACAGGCCGCCACCGGCAGCGTCAAAAGGGCGGCGAGCATCAGACGCGGAAAGGGGGACATAATTTCGCGTTCGCGGCCCGAAGGCCTTTGCGTGAAATACGAGGCATGACTCATGCGTTCAACCCATCCCTTGCCGGCAAAATCCACGAACGGCAGTTGCGCCCCTGTCTAGCGCAATTCATCCAAGGACGCTACCTTCCTCGCTGTTCGCTGAGGGGCTTATACCACGCTTTCCAGAAAACAGGCGCTGCAAGTCCTGCTCACCGCTCCCAATCAGGCGATGAACAGCAAACGTACCCTGAATTATTGTAGATTCAGGGTAGATTGTGACCGAAAATGGGTTAGGTCTCGGACCTTGTGAATATTTGCTGGCTGTGGACTTTCAGCCACATCAGCACAGAAGCTCCACGCACCACGGATGATTGCGGCCAATGCGCAACCATCGCCCGGTCCTGAAGCCGCCTCAGTTCGATTGACGGCGGAGAAAAGCCGGAATTTCGAGCTGGTCTTCTTCGCTCTGGCGCGGCTGGTATGCCGGCCTTCCATGCTGGTCCAACGGCTGCTGCGCAGCGCGCGGCGCGCTGACACGTTTGCCATATTCGGCATGCACATTATTTGGCTGCGGCACCCGATAGTTTTGCGGCTGCTGCGGCGCGACCTGCTGATGCTGGATCTGCGGCGGCCTTTCGCGGTGCGCGGAAGGGCTGGCTACCTCGTCCTGCCGGCTGGTGCCGAAGGAAGCGAGGCGCTCGAGCAAGCTTCGGCGCTTGACATCGGTATGGCTTTCCGGCGGCAATTCGCCCCGTTGCGCGCGGATTTGCCGTTGCGCGGGCAAAGGCAGATCCTCGACCTGCGGCATCCGCTGCTGCCTGACCACGGGGGATTCCGGCGCGGGAGGGATAAAGGGACCCGGCTCGAATTGATCCTCGGCCTGGGCCGCGGGTCGCGTGGGTTCCACATAGTGATGCGTTTGCGGCGCGACCGGCTGAACTTGAACCGCCTGCGGACCAGCGCCCGTGACAGACCCATATTGCTGCGCGGCGGCCGGCACCATCTGCTCTTCCGGGCGTGTTGATGCGAGCGGCACCGGCGCATAGGTCTCGGCGGCAGACGCCGGGTAACGCGGCGTGGTCTCGATCGGGCGGGCGCTCGTCTGCGCGCGAAGACGGTTTGCGACCTCGGTGATACGTGATTCGGCAGCGGTGAACTCATGCGTCCCGATAGGCTGGTCGATGCCGGTGGCAACGACCGAAACCCGGACGATTCCATCGAGACTCTGATCGAACGTCGCGCCAAGGATGATATTGGCGTCCTCATCGACCTCCTGGCGGATGCGGCTTGCGGCTTCATCCACTTCATAAAGGGTGAGGTCATTGCCGCCGGTGATCGAGATGAGCAGGCCGCGCGCGCCCTTCATCGAAACTTCATCGAGCAGCGGATTGGCGATCGCGGCTTCTGCCGCGAGCATGGCGCGCTTGTCGCCGGTGGCTTCGCCCGTTCCCATCATCGCCTTGCCCATCTCGCGCATGATCGCACGCACGTCGGCGAAATCGAGATTGATAAGGCCTTCCTTCACCATCAGATCGGTAATGCAGGCAACGCCCGAATAGAGCACCTGATCGGCCATGGCGAAAGCATCGGCGAAAGTGGTTTTTTCATTGGCGATACGGAACAGATTCTGGTTCGGAATCACGATCAGCGTATCGACCGCTTTCTGCAATTCATTGATTCCCGCATCAGCGATGCGCAACCGCCGGGAACCCTCGAACTGGAAAGGCTTGGTGACGACGCCAACCGTCAGAATGCCCATGTCGCGCGCGGTGCGGGCAATGACAGGGGCCGCGCCCGTGCCGGTGCCGCCACCCATGCCAGCGGTGACAAAGACCATATG
>DASQCU010000243.1:0-3635 GCA_035634575.1 Beijerinckia sp. | reverse complement strand
TGCTGCCCTATCGTTTCACCTCGGAGGAATCGCTCGCCGATGCAGAGGCCTGCGCGCGGGCTTTGAAGCTTCGCTACGACATTCTGCCGATCGCACCGGCCGTCGAAGGGTTTGGAAAAGTTCTGGCTCCGATCTTCAAGGGCACAACACCCGGCGTCACGGAAGAAAATCTGCAAAGCCGCACGCGTGGCACGGTTCTGATGTCGGTCTCGAACAAATTCGGTTCGATGCTGGTCACGACGGGGAATAAGTCGGAAATGTCCGTCGGCTATGCGACGATCTATGGCGACATGAATGGCGGGTTCAATCCGATCAAGGACCTCTATAAAATGCAGGTCTTCCGCCTCTGCCATTTACGCAATGGCTGGAAGCCCAAGGGCGCGCTCGGGCCCGATGGCGAAGTCATTCCCCACAATATTATCGTGAAGCCGCCTTCCGCCGAATTGCGCGAGAATCAGAAGGATCAGGATTCGCTGCCGCCTTATGACGTGCTCGATGAGATTCTCGAAGGGCTCGTCGAAAAGGAGATGGGCGTCGCCGATCTCCTGGCCCAGGGCCACGACGTCGAAACGGTGAAAAAGATCGAGAGGCTGCTCTATCTCGCCGAATATAAGCGCCGCCAGTCGGCCCCTGGCGTGAAGGTGACGAAACGAAACTTTGGCCGCGACCGGCGGTATCCGATCGTCAATCGGTTTCGTGATCCAAACCTGCCTGCGAGAACGACTGGCGATGGGAGCCAAGATGGGAGCCAAGTCGTGGCGGGGAAAGCGCCGCGATTCGAAGAGTGACCCCGAATCCTCAAGGATTCAGAGTAGATAGAGCACGATTTCGTGATCTCCCCTTGGCTTAGGCCGGACAGAGGATAAGTGAACGGGCACGATTGCCGCGCAAGGGCTCATGGCCCGGGTAGACGTACGCATGCCTCCGGAGAGATCAAAGCATGATTAATCTCGCCATCAACGACACTCTGCATGAATTCGAGGCCGATCCCGATATGCCCCTTTTGTGGGCCCTGCGCGATCATATTGGCCTCACGGGGACGAAATTCGGCTGTGGCGCAGCGCTTTGCGGTGCCTGCACGGTCCATGTAGATGGTGAACCCGTTCGCTCCTGCCAGATGCCGATCGGCGACCTCAAGGGCCGCAAGGTCACGACGATCGAAGGCGCCCGCGACAAGGTTGCCCTGGCAGTGAAATCCGCCTGGCAGCGGCTCGATGTCGTGCAATGCGGCTATTGCCAGTCCGGCCAGATCATGAGCGCCATTGGCTTGCTGCAGCAGAATAAAAAGCCGACCGACGCCGATATAGATGCGGCGATGGATGGCAATGTCTGCCGCTGCGCCACCTATGTGCGCATTCGCGCCGCGATCCACGCGGCCGCCCAGGATCTGGCGTGAGGGAGGCGGCAATGTTCAGAAAATCGATCTTCGCGCAAAAGCGCGCCGAGGCTGTGCGCCCCTCGCGCCGGCAATTCCTGTTGGCTACGGCTTCCGTCGCAGGCTCCCTAGTCGTCGCGACGCGCGTCGAGTTAAGTGGCCTCGCCAAGGCCGCGACGGAGCAAATGGCGCCGATGCCCAATGCTTTCGTCAAGATAGCGCCGGACAACACTGTCACCATCCTCATCAAACATCTCGACAAGGGGCAGGGTGTCACAACCGGTCTCGCGACACTCGTCGCCGATGAACTTGACGCGGATTGGGCGCAGGTTAGAACTGAATTCGCGCCTGCCAATGCCGCAATTTACGCCAATCTTTTCTTCAAGATCCAAGGGACCGGCGGCTCCACTTCGATTGCGAATTCCTGGGACCAGTTGCGCAATGCGGGAGCCGCCGCCCGGGCCATGCTTGTGGCTGCTGCCGCCGACACCTGGAAAGTTCCTGCAAAGGAAATCACCATCGAAAAAGGCGTGCTTGTTCACAAGGCGAGCCGGAAGCATGCGACCTTTGGCGAATTCGCGAGCAAGGCTGCGGCCTTGCCGGTGCCAGACAGCGTGACGCCAAAAGATCCAAAGGATTGGATCTATATCGGCAAGAAAGTCCCGCGCATCGATTCCGTCGCCAAGACCACGGGCGCGGCAATCTATGCGCTCGATATCAAGCGCCCTGGAATGCTCACCGCCGTCCTCGCCCGGCCGAAGCTTTTCGGCGGCACGGTCAAATCATTCGACCCATCGGATGCCTTGAAAGTAAAGGGAGTGGTCGAGGTCGTGCAGGTGCCGCAAGGCGTTGCTGTCCTTGCCACCGACACCTGGTCGGCGATCAAGGGGCGCGAGGCGCTCAAGGTCGAATGGGACGATTCCAAAGCCGAGACCCGTTCGACCGATGAAATCTTCGCGGACTATCGTAAGCTTGCCGCTCAGTCAGGCAAACCAGCTGCACGGCGCGGCGACACTGACGCTGCGTTCAAGGAAGCCGCCAAGATTATCGAAGCGGAGTTCCTGTTTCCCTATCTCGCTCATGCGCCTATGGAGCCGCTCAATGCCACGATTGAGTTGAAACCGGATGGCGGCGCCGAAATCTGGGCCGGATCGCAGTTTCAAACTGTCGAACAGGCGGTTGCCGCGGCTGTTCTCGGCACGAAGCCTGAGAATATCGCGATCCATACGGTCTGGGCCGGTGCCTCATTCGGCCGGCGCGCGACGCCCAATGCGGATTATATTGCCGAAGCCGCAGCCATCGCCAAGGCGAGCAGTCACAAGGTCCCGATCCACCTTGTCTGGACGCGGGAAGATGATCTTACCGGCGGCCGTTACCGCCCTGCGACTCTGCATCGCGTGCGCATCGCACTTGACGCAAAAGGCGATCTCAGCGGCTGGGGGCATCATATCGTCAATCAATCCTTTGTAATCGGTACGCCTTTGGAGCCGATGATTGTCAAGGAAGGCATTGACGAAACGGCGGTCGAAGGCGCGGCGGATACGCCTTACGCCTTGCCAAACCTCGCCGTCGACTGGCATCAGGCGGACTCTCCCATCACGACCTTGTGGTGGCGCTCGGTCGGCCATTCGCATTCGGCGCAAGTCATGGAGGTCATGATGGACGAGGCGGCGCGGGCCGCCGGCAAGGACCCGCTCGCCTTCCGTCTCGCGCTCCTCAAGGACGAGCCGCGTGTTGGCGGGGTGTTGCAGCTTGCCGCCGAAAAATCCGGCTATGGTGAAAAACTTCCGGCCGGACAAGGACGCGGGATCGCCGTGCATAAGAGCTTCAATACCTATGTCGCGATGGTTGCCGATGTCAGCGTCGCAAATGGCTCTGTGAAGGTGGACCGGATCGTTGCGGCGGTGGATTGCGGGATACCAGTCAATCCCGATGTGATCTGGGCGCAGATGGAAGGGGGCGCGGGTTACGCCCTGGGCGCGGCCTTGCGCGACAAGATCACCTTTGACAAGGGCAGGGTCGAGCAATCGAATTTCGATGGGTATCAGCCCTTGCGCATAACCGACATGCCCAAGATCGAGGTTCACATCGTTCCCTCGACCGAGCCGCCGACCGGCGTCGGTGAGCCCGGTGTCCCGCCGCTTGCGCCCGCTGTCACCAATGCGATTTACGCCGCGACGGGCAAGCGGCTCCACTCCCTGCCTTGGGATTTCGAGGTCTTGAAAGGGGCCTGATGATCGCCATTGGTTTGTTGAGGCAG
>DASQCU010000242.1:0-3122 GCA_035634575.1 Beijerinckia sp. | reverse complement strand
CGGCCAAGGGCCGGTTCGACGTGGACACATTCGCGCCTCGCCGCATCGACTTGGTCACAAATTATAATTTGGGGGCTTGGACGGGCGCCATTCAATATGCCAATTACTTTCAGCAGCCGGTGATCGGCTATGCCGTGCGAAGGGAAGGTCTGGCGCTCAACTCACGCTACCAGTTCACCGAAAATCTCTTCGCGCAAGGCAATATCACCTTTGATATGAGCCGCCACCTCTATCCGGCTTCCGTTATCGGAGTGAGTACCCCGGGCGCGTTCTTTCCGGCATCGATCGGAGTGGGGGCGGGTTTTCAGGATGTGTGCCATTGCGCGAGTTTTTCGGTCAATTACAAATCCTTTTACATGGATAATGGCAGTGGCTCGCTGCAACACAATCAGACCGTCCTTTTCTCGTTACAATTGCGGACCTTGGGCGAAGCCAAGTTCACGCAGACCTTCAACGAATATTCGACGATTGATGGGATGAAATACTGATTGCCGGACGAAGAAAAATGAAAAATGAGGACGCGATGAATAATGACCTTTCAGCTCGCCGGTCCGGTTCGGTCGCGAAGGTCCGCCTTCGTGCTTTCCGCATCAAGGCCGTCACGGTTCTGCCTGTCGCGATAATGGCCACGCTCGCTGCCGTTTTCTGTGGAGGCGGGGCTCAGGCCCAGGCAATCGTGGCCAGCATCAATGGCGATCCGATCACGAATATTGATCTTGATGAGCGGATGAAAATGCTTCGCGTCCTGCGCAAGCCGGCGACGCGTGAGGCCGCGCTTGAAAGCCTGTACACGGATCGTCTCGAAGCTCACGAAACAAGCAAATATGGCGTGAAGCCCAAGGATTCCGACATTGGCGATGAAATCGTCAAGGTTGCGGAGCAGATGAAGGTCACTCCTCAAGCCCTCGTCGCCTCCTTGCAAAGTGCCGGTGTATCGCAGGATCATTTCAAGGCCCATTTCAGCGCCGATTACGCCTTCGGTCTTCTCGTTCAAGCCTTGAACAAGGGCGTCGAGGCGAGCGAGACAGAGGTCCGCGCCGAACTCGCCAAAGAGGGCGGTAAAGCTGCGGCGGGCACGGAATATACGCTTCGTCAGGTGATTTTCACCCTGCCGAATGGGGCGTCCCCCGCGACCGTCAATGAACGCGCGCATGAAGCCGAACAATTGCGGCAGCGATTTACCGATTGCGGGACCGGTCTGCCGCTGGCTCTGGCGATCAACGATGTCACCGTGCGTGACCCGCTGCGGCGAACAACGACCGAGCTCGGCGAGCCTCTGCGGCAAATGCTCGACAAGACGCCGGTCGGCCATCTTACGTCGCCGCAACGCTCCACGTCGGGATTGGAAATGATCGCCGTTTGCAACAAGACGGCGGCCAAGGACGATACGGCCGTGCGTAACGCGATTTCCCAGAAGATTCTTGCATCGCGTATGGCCGAGGATAGAACCCGCCGCCTCAAGGAATTGCGGGAGCGGGCCGTGATCGTGAAAAATTGATGGATGAGACATCAGGACGGCGATTGCCGCTTGCATTGACCCGAGGTGATCCTTCCGGCATCGGGCTGGAAATCGCGCTGAAGGCTTGGGCCTTGTCGCATGAAGACCCCGATGCAGAACCTTTCCTGATCGTTGCGGGGACCGATCATCTCGGTTCTCTTGCCGCAAGCCTCGGCATGGATGTGAAAGTCGAGAAAATCGAGACCGCTGCGCAGGCACCCGCCGTCTTTGCGTGCGCTTTGCCTGTGCTCGATCTTTCCCATCCCGTATTGGGTCAACCGGGGTCGCCCGATCCGCGTGATGCGAGCGGCACCATTGCCTCGATCGAGCGATGCGTTGGCCTTGTCAAGTCTGGCGAGGCTTCAGGCCTTGTCACCAACCCAATCGCCAAGGAAGTGCTCTATCGCGCGGGCTTTGCGCATCCTGGCCATACTGAATTTTTGGGTGAATTGGCGCGCCGCGATTTCGGCGAAAACGCAAGGCCAGTCATGATGCTCTGGTCGCCCGAGCTTGCCGTCGTGCCCGCGACGATTCATGTTCCGCTCGCGCGCGTGCCGGCGCTTTTGACCCGCTCGCTCATTGTCGAGACGGGCCGCATTGTCGCGCATGATCTTGCGCTCAAATTCGGCATAGCAGCGCCGCGTCTTGCCTTCACCGGCCTCAACCCCCATGCGGGTGAAGGCGGCGACATGGGCCGCGAGGAGATCGAAATCATCGCACCCGCGCTGGCCGAACTTGCGAGCGAAGGTATCAAGGTCAGCGGGCCGCATCCCGCCGACACTTTGTTTCATGCCGCCGCGCGACAAAAGTATGATGCCGTCATTGCCATGTATCACGATCAGGCGCTGATCCCGATCAAGACGCTTGCCTTCGACAGCGCGGTGAATGTCACCCTGGGTCTTCCTTTCATCCGCACCTCGCCCGATCACGGCACGGCTTTCGATATTGCCGGAAAGGGCCTGGCCAATCCGGCGAGTCTGATGGCGGCGCTTCAGCTTGCGGGCCGTCTCGCACAGAACCGATGCCCGGCCAGATAGACGATCTTCCGCCTCTGCGCGAAGTGGTCGCCGCGCATGGCCTCAGCGCGAAAAAATCACTCGGGCAGAATTTCCTTTTCGATCTCAATCTGACGGCCCGGATCGCGCGCGCCGCCGCGCCGCATGAGGCGGCGGTGATTGTCGAGATCGGCCCCGGCCCCGGCGGTCTGACCCGCGCGCTTCTGGCCGAAGGTGCGAAGAAGATCATTGCCGTCGAGCAGGATGAACGCTGCCTCGCGGCCCTTGCCGAGATCGCGAGCCATTATCCGGGCCGGCTCGAAGTCGTCGCGGGCGATGCCCTCACCATTGATCTTGCGCCTCGCATTGGCGCGGAGCGTCCGGCCCGCATTTGCGCCAATCTTCCTTATAATATCGCGACGCCTTTGCTTGTTGGCTGGATGGAAACCGAGCCTTGGCCGCCCTGGTTCGACCGCCTTGTCTTGATGTTTCAGCGTGAAGTCGCGGAGCGTATCGTCGCTACTCCCGCGCAACGCGCAGATTATGGACGCCTTGCGGTCTTGTGCAATTGGCGTTGCGAGACGCGCATTCTTTTCGACATTTCGCCCGCGGCCTTCACGCCGCCGCCG
>DASQCU010000241.1:0-5774 GCA_035634575.1 Beijerinckia sp. | reverse complement strand
CGTCTATTTCGCCCGTCCTGTGCTCCGCATGATCCTCCAGCAGCCGCTTGAGGTTGCCAAACGGATCGATCAATATGATTTGTTGATCTCGGTTGCAGGCGGCGGGCTTTCCGGTCAGGCTGGCGCGGTGCGGCACGGCCTCGCCAAAGCGCTCGTCAATTATGAGCCCGAGCTGCGCTCGGCCATCAAGAAGGAAGGCTTCCTGACCCGCGATTCGCGCGTCGTCGAACGCAAGAAATACGGCAAGAAGAAAGCCCGCCGCAGCTTTCAGTTCTCGAAACGCTGAGCCGTTATATTTCTCTGTTACAATCAAAGGCGGCGACAAGCCGCCTTTTTCATGTTTGAAGTTCGTCCTGGTTCTTCCTCGCAAAGCCGAGTCTGCCATGCCCGCAAAAATATTCATCGATGGTGAATCCGGCACGACGGGCCTCGGCATCCGTGCGCGCCTAGCTGGCAGATCTGGCGTCGAATTGCTGAATCTGCCGGCGGAGGAGCGCAAAAACCCCGATGCCAAGCGCGCCTTGATGGAGGGGATCGACCTTGTCATCCTCTGCCTCCCAGACGATGCGGCGCGCGAGACGGTGAGCTTGGTGGAGGCAATGGGGGAAGGGGCGCCGCGTATTCTCGATGCCTCGACAGCGCATCGCGTCGCGGAAGGCTGGACCTATGGCTTTCCAGAGCTCACAAGCGGGCAGGCGGAGGCGATAAAAACCGCAAAAAAGGTCGCCAATCCCGGTTGCTATGCGACGGGCGCCATTGCGCTTTTGCGGCCCCTCGTCGATGCGGCGCTTATCCCAGCCGATTTTCCCATCTCGATCAATGCCGTGTCGGGCTATTCCGGCGGTGGAAAGTCCATGATCGCGAGTTTCGAAAAAGGCACCGCGCCCGCTTTCGAACTTTACGGGCTCGACCTCGAACATAAGCATCTGCCCGAAATTGTCGCCTATAGCCGCCTTACCCGGCGTCCGATCTTCGTTCCATCGGTCGGCAAATTCGCGCAAGGCATGTTGGTTTCGGTGCCGGTTTTCCTTGATGATTTGCCGGGAAAGCCGAACGGCGCTGATCTTGAGCGTGCGCTTGCCGCCCATTATGCCGGTAGTTCGTTTATCCGCGTGATGCCGCCTGAGCCGTCCGGCAGGCTCGAAGCCGAATCATTGAACAATACCAATGATCTCGAATTGCGGGTGGTGGCGAATGAGTCGCGGCGGCAAGCCGTGCTGATCGCCAAGCTCGACAACCTCGGTAAGGGAGCATCGGGCGCTGCGCTTCAAAATTTGGAGCTTATGCTGCGCATCTGACTGCACTCAGGACCGGCAACCGAACACCCTCGCTCTCGCAAGAGTGATCGAGCTTGTGCACCGCAGCGTGCCAAATGTCTCGACGAGCGGATGATTTTGAGGATGCCGGCAGTGTCGTCAATTTCGGCAGACAATAAGGTCGAGGCAGTGATCTCGACCCCTTTGACCCTGATGCTGGCCATAGCAGCGGGGGTCATCGTCGCAAATATCTATTACGTCCAACCCCTGGCTGGATTGATCGGCGGCGAGCTCGGCGTGCCTCTGGCCTAGACCGGGTTCCTCGTGACTTTCACCCAGATCGGCTATGGCCTCGGCCTTTTGCTCGTGGTGCCATTGGCCGATCTTTTCGAGAATCGGCGGCTCATCGTCACAATTCTTTTCGTGCTGTTTCTCGCCTTGATCGGGGCGGCCTTCGCGCCTTCCGCGAGTCTTTTCTTCGCTGTTTCGCTGCTTGTTGGCCTGAGCTCTGTCGCGGTCCAGGTCATCGTCCCGTTTGCTGGCCATCTTGCCAGTGATGCGACACGCGGCCGTGTTGTCGGCAGCGTCACGAGTGGCCTTTTTTTCGGCATCATGCTCGCGAGACCAGCAGCGAGTTTCGTCGCCCATTCCTTCGGTTGGCGGCCGCTCTATGCCTTTTCAGCCGCGATGACGGCGATGATCGCTGCCATGCTGCTTCGCGTGCTACCTCAGCGTCAACCACATAGTGGATTGAAATATATTGATATTTTGCGGTCTCTTTTGCCGCTCGTCAAAACAACGCCGATTTTGCGCCGCCGCGCAATCTATCATATGGCCCTGTTCGCGGCTTTCAGTCTGTTCTGGACCGCGGTGCCGCTGCTCCTCGCGAGTGCACCTTATCATTTGACGCAAGTCGGGATCGGCCTGTTCAGCCTTGCCGGGGCTGCCGGGGCCATTGCCGCTCCCTTGGCCGGAAATGCAGCCGACAAAGGCTGGACCCGCGCGCTGACCTGTATCGCGCTTCTCGCCGTCGTGCTTTCATTTGGAATTGGCCTCTTTGGCGAGAAGAACGGCTCCATTCCCTTGCTCGTTATTGCCGCGATTGTGCTGGACATGGGCGTTTCAGCCAATTTGATCCTCGGACAAAGAGCCATTTTCGCCTTGGGGCCGGAGATCAGAAGCCGCCTCAATGGGCTTTTCATGGCGAGCCTCTTTGTCGCGGGCGCGGGCGGGTCTGCCCTGGCGGGGCTCACATTCGCGAAAGGGGGCTGGACGGCGACCAGCGTGACAGGCGCCGCTTTCGCTATCGCAGCCTTTCTTTACTATCTGAGCGAGCCGGGCGTCATTAGAGCGGGAGCGTCTGAGAAAATCTGACGCTCCCCGGAGCCCCTGGGGCTTAAGGGGCTGTCCCCTAGAAACAGTCTCCCCTCGAGTTTTCAATAGCGGACCCGTACATAGTCTCCTGGCGCCTCGCCGACCGGCTCAAGCCCGCCCTCTCCTGGAATGCGCGCCTTTACCTTAGCGGGGGATTGATCCGTGACCCAATTGAGCCAATCGCCCCACCAGCTGCCCTTGGTTTCGGTTGTCGTGGCAAACCAATCTTCGAAAGTGCCTGCCGGTTTCTGACCCGTCCAGTATTGATATTTGAGTTTTGTCGGCGGGTTAACGACCCCGGCGATATGGCCGGAACCACCGACCACAAATCGCACATCGCCGCCCAAAAATTTGGCACCAATGAAGACCGACTTGGCCGGCGCAATGTGATCCTCGCGGGCCGCCAGATGATAGACGGGGATGGTCACATCAGACAGGTTGAGCTGCCTGCCGCCAAGGACTGTCTTGCCTCTCGTGAACTTGTTCTCCAAATAGCAATCACGAAGATAAAACATATGGTTGGCGGCAGTCATTCGAGTGGAATCTGAATTCCAGGCCAAAAGGTCGAAGGCGACGGGCGCCTTTCCTTTCATGTAATTATTGACGACATAGGACCAAATCAGGTCATTTGGCCGCAACATATTGAAGGCATTGGCCATTTTGGCGGAATCAAGATAGCCTTTGGCGGTCATTTTCAGTTCGACCGCGCGCAATTGCTCCTCGTCGACGAAGACCCGGAGTTCACCGGCCTCGCTGAAATCGGTCTGCGTCGTAAAGAAAGACGCGCTTTCGATGCGGTCGTCGTGCCCTTGGGCCATATAGGCCAGCACCATGGAGAGAAGCGTGCCGCCTATGCAATAGCCAATGGCGGTCACATGCTTTTCGCCCGTTGCCTTCTCAACGGCTTCAAGTGCCGCGAAAACGCCTTCCTGCATGTAGGCCTCGAAACCCTTGTCGCGATGGCGCTCGTCCGGGTTGACCCAGGATATGAGAAAGACGGTCAAGCCTTGCGCCACCGCCCAGCGTACGAAGCTTTTTTCCGGATTGAGATCAAGGATATAAAATTTGTTGATCCAAGGCGGGACAATGAGCAAAGGCCTTTTGTAGACCTCCTCGGTTGAAGGCGCATATTGGATCAATTCGATGAGGTCGTTGCGATAAATGACTTTCCCGGGTGTCGCCGCCAGGTTCACGCCAAGCTCGAATTGGGATAAGTCGGTTTGACGAATCTTGAGCGTACCCTTGCCGGCTTCGAGATCCTCGGCAAAAAGAGCAGCGCCGCGGACAAGATTGTCGCCACTCTGGGCCAGGGTCTCGCGTAACAGCTCCGGATTGGTCGCCAGGAAATTCGACGGCGATAGCGCACTTGAAATCTGGCGCACATAGAACTTCGCAGAGTCGCGGGTTTGTCTGTCGAGATCGTCGGCTCGATTGACGAGATCGTCGGCCCAATTCGTCGCTATGGCGTGGGCTTGGCGCAAGAAATCGAAGAAGGGGCTCTCGCGCCATTCAGGGGCGGCAAAGCGCTTGTCGGCTGGATCGAGCGGCACGATCGGCTCATCCTTTTCCCCGGCGAAACGGCGCAAAGTATGCGCCCAAAGGCTCAGGAAATTGGTGGCGAGCGAGGTTTGCGCTTCGACTGTCCGGACCGGATCGCTCAGCCAATGTTCCACCACACGGCCGATCGAACGCACCGCATTGGCGACTTCACTCGACATGTCAGGCTTACCGTCACCGGTTTCAAAGGGCTTGAGATAAGCGGCGAGCGCCTTCCCGCCTTGTTCCACCAGCCGGGCCAGGTTCAACGACAAGCGTTCGAAGTCCGGCATCGGAAGGTTGTTGAGAGTTTCCCCGGGCTCTTCTTGCGGGGCTGCGACATGCCCCACATCTCGTCCTGGGCCCTTGCCTGACACTTGTGGTGTCGGCCCAAGAACCAGAGGAGCAAGATCAGGAACCTCGAGATCCGGCACGGCCGTAAAGGGTAGGGCGAAGTCACCCGCGACCGGACGAGGCAACAGCGCTTCGTCCAAGACCGCAGCGCTTTCGTGGGCCGGCGGCACTTTGACGCATTCCGGTTCAGTCTCGCGTGCAATCATGGCCCTGCCGTTTTCTGGCGCTGTAATCATGCTATTGGCAGGGCCAAGAGCCCTGCTGCGGCGGCGTCCGGCTTCACCGGCGCGGCGATCCTTCCTCGCGCTCATAAGGTGTTCCATCCCGACTTTGGCTGCGCGCCTTGCGCACCATACCTATTGTCCCGCTTCCGACACAATAGACTCAAACTATGGGATCAAGGCGACCCCACGACCCTTTCTTCACATACCGCCGTCTGAAGGAACAGGCGGTGTAATCCGTCAAATCGCCATCGCGTCGCCGATCTACCGGAATCCAACCTGAATCCTCAAGGATTCAGGGTATACCTGTTTTCAATGTAATGGGGGCTGACGTCAACCGGCGGCAGCCGGCATTATGGATGCTCGACATGCGGATCTTGCACAAGTATTTTCAATCCTCGTTCTCTCCTCCGGCAATCGCTGCCGCTGTCTCGATTTTGTTGATAGCCGGGCATGGGATGAGCGCCGAGGCTGAAGAGGCGCAAAAGAGGCCGCAACCCAGCGGGTCGCCGCTCGATACTCTTATGCATACGCGGATTTGGGCGGATGTGCCGGAGGCCAGGGATTTCGTGCGGGAGAACCGCCCGGCTGAGGCCGATCTCGAGTATCAGCCGTTGACCGGCACCGATCCGGAGCGGCCCAAGGTCAAAACCAAAGCGGAAATCGAGGCCTTGCAGGCCGAACTCGAAGGCGCTGGCGCCCGGAACGAAAAACGCGCCGGATTGAACAAGACGAAGCCGGCGAAGGCCAAACCACTCGCGGGGCAATAATTTCCTCCTTGATTTCCTCGGGATGAATGGAACGGCCGAGTCGCAGTGCTGGCCGCCATGCTTTGACAGGCCCGTATCCTGCTTTATGTATGCCGCGCGGATGGGCCCCGAAAGAATTCGGGGTCCCGTCCGGCAATTTGCCAATTTGAGAAGTGACTTGCCGGAGAAATATCGCTGTTTCCGGGAATAGCGGTAGGTGAGGCTTGTGACGGGTGTGCGACAAGGGGCGTTAAATGAGAGTTCTGGTGATAGGCGATGGCGCG
>DASQCU010000240.1:0-4067 GCA_035634575.1 Beijerinckia sp. | reverse complement strand
GCAAATGCTGTTTTCCGGCATTTCGATGTCGCCTTGCGGGAGATGGGCGTTGGCGATACGAGCGTGCCAAAGCGCATGAAGACGCTCGCGGAGGCGTTTTTTGGGCGCAGCGCAGCCTATGACGAGGCCTTGCAACGAGACGAGACCGCGCTCGCGGCCGCGCTTGCACGCAATGTCTATGCAGGGCAGGGAAATTCCAGCCATCTCACGCGTTATGTGCAAGCGATCGATGCAGTCCTGACGGCTATGCCTCTCCAAACTATTCTGGGCAGTGAATTGCTTTTCCCCGAGCCCTCTTCCATCCTCTAACGGACGTCAACACGATGAAGCTCAATGCGCGGCAGGGCAAAGGCAATTCGGGCAAGGTGGAACCCGTAAAATCGGCTTCGCCGCACTTCCGTCTTGCCGGGCGGGAGCTTGGCGTGTTTTCACGCGAGATCAAGGTTGATGATGTGCCGGAGGCGGGGCTTGACGTGACCATTGCAGCCGATGCCGCTGAATGCGTCTCGATTGCCTTGCAAGTTGGGCTTGTAGCAGTGGCGAGCCTCACTGCGGACTTCCACGTGGAGAGGGAGGGGCGTGGCACCTTCAATGTGAAGGGGACCTTGTGCGCCGAGGTCACGCAGACCTGCGTCATCACCCTGGACCTCTTCGACAGTGAAATTTCTACCGAAATCGACGTCGATTTCGTTCGTGTCGAAGACCTCACTGCCCATGCCCGTGCCGGCAGGTTCGATCCGTTCACAGCCGAGCAGGAAATGCCCGATCCGATCATTGATGGCAAGATCGACCTTGGGGCCCTCGCCGCCGAATTTCTGGTGCTGGGCCTTGATCCCTATCCCAAAAAGCCCGGTGCGCAATTCGAGGCCATTGCGCCGGAGCAGGGCTTTGCCGATAAGGTCTCACCCTTCGCCGTTCTGCGCAAGCTTGAGGATGAGTCATAGCGAGCGGGTGGCGCCGCTCAGGGGCGCAGGACTGGATTTTCATCAGCTTGAACCGGAGTTCGCCAATTCATGATCAAGCCAGTGCGGATCGCGCTCGATGCTATGGGGGGCGATTTTGGGCCGGAAGTCATCGTCCCGGGCGCTGCGGCTGCGCTCGGACGGCGGCCCTATATGCGTTTTGTTTTCTTTGGCGATGAGCGTTTGATTCGGCCGCTCCTTGCGGCGCATCCGGCGCTCGCCCGGGTCTCAACCCTGCATCACACCGCGGTCGCGGTGCGAATGGACGACAAGCCGAGCCAGGCCCTTCGCGCCGGCCGGCGCATCTCGTCAATGTGGCTCGCGATCGAGGCCGTGAAGAAGAATGAGGCCGATGTCGCCGTCTCCGCCGGTAATACCGGCGCGTTGATGGCCATGTCGAAAGTCTGCCTGCATATGATGCCGCATATCGACCGTCCGGCGATCGCGGGGATCTGGCCGACCCTTCGCGGCCGTTCAATCGTGCTCGACGTCGGGGCGACGATCGGCGCCGATGCCCAGCATCTTGTCGATCTTGCGATCATGGGCTCGACCATGGCGCGGATCGTCCTTGGTCTCGAACGCCCTGCGGTGGGCTTGTTGAACGTCGGGGTCGAGGAGGTCAAGGGGCTGGAGGAGGTCAAGGCCGCCTCGCGCATCCTGCGCCAGAACCTTTTTCCCAATCTCGAATATCGCGGCTTCGTCGAAGGCGATGACATCGGGCGCGGCACTGTCGATGTCGTCGTGACCGAAGGCTTCACCGGCAATATCGCCTTGAAGAGCGCGGAGGGGACAGCCTATCAGATCGCCCAATATTTGCGGGAAGCGATGAGCCGCAATCTCATGTCGAAGATCGGCTATTTTTTCGCGCGCCGGGCCTTCGCGGCGCTGAAGGAGAGGGTGGATCCTCGCAAGGTCAATGGCGGGGTGTTTCTCGGCCTCGATGGCGTGGTTATCAAGAGCCATGGAGGATCCGATGCGACCGGAACCGCGAATGCGATCGGAATCGGCTACGATATGGCGCGGCACCAGCTTCTCGGCAAGATTCGCGAATCGCTTGCCCTTTCGCACGAGGGTCAGCCGGCCGCGCCCGTGCTGTCGAGCGAGGCGGAGGCCGCCCCGTCAGAATCCTGAAAGAAGCGGTTTCCTGTTTCACTTGAAAGGCAAAGCGGTTTAGATCGGGTGTTGTAACAACACCGGCCGATTACTTATGTGAGGGTAATTGGCCGGGAAGGAACCCCGAAGATTTAGGGAAGATCGACGCGACACTGGCCCGCAATTCGGCCTTGGCCGAATGCGACCGAAAGTGTCCCTTGCGAATTCCGCCTTCTTGCAATGGAAGAGGCGGACACATTTCATGGACATTCAGACGTGACACAAAGAGGCCCAGGCAAGCTCCGATCCGTGGTCGTGGGGCTCGGCTCCTATCTTCCGAAACGGGTTGTCAGCAATGCTGATTTCGAAAAGACGCTGGACACCACAGATGAATGGATCGTGCAGCGCACCGGCATAAAACAACGCCATATCGCTAGCGAAAACGAGCCGACGTCCGTGCTTGGAACGCGCGCCGCACAAGCTGCCTTGGCCGATGCCGGCCTGATCGCGGCCGATCTCGATCTCGTGATCGTCGCGACTTCCACGCCCGATTATACTTTCCCCGCCGTGGCGACGCAGATCCAGGCCGCTTTGGGCATGTATCATGGCGCCGCCTTCGACGTGCAAGCGGTTTGTTCCGGTTTCGTCTTCGCGGTGGCCACCGCCGATAAATTCCTGATGTCGGGATCGCACAAGCGGGCCCTCGTGATTGGCGCTGAAACCTTCTCGCGCCTTCTCGACTGGAACGATCGTACGACCTGTGTTCTGTTTGGCGATGGGGCGGGCGCCCTCATTCTCGAGGCGCAGCCGGGGGAAGGCACCGTGAAGGATCGTGGTGTCCTCACCTCGCATCTTCGTTCGGACGGGCGTCATCGCGAGAAACTCTACGTCGATGGCGGCCCCTCATCGACGCGCACCACCGGCCACTTGCGCATGGCGGGCAGGGAAGTCTTTCGCCACGCGGTCGGAATGGTCACGGATGTCGTGACCGACGCCTATAAAGCCACTGGCACGAGTGGAGAGGATCTCGATTGGTTCGTGCCGCACCAGGCGAATCGCCGTATCATCGAGGCCTCGGCCGAGAAACTTGGGATTGCTCCCGGGAAAGTCGTCGTAACTGTCGATCTACATGGCAATACATCAGCGGCCTCAATTCCCCTTGCCTTAAGCACGGCGCGCGATGACGGACGAATCAAGCGAGGTGATCTCGTGATGATCGAGGCGATGGGCGGCGGGTTTACTTGGGCTTCTGCGCTGATCAGGTGGTAGTGGGCCGGAGGCTCTTGATCTCAACAGAAAATTGTAGGAAACTCCGGCGCGGTTGTATTAGGCAATTTTTTATATGCTCCTGCAGGGGCTGAAGATGATTGGGCCGGCGGTCAGGACATTGGTCGTCGGCGGTGGTGTTTTCACAAATCCTTCGAAATGCGAACGGACGAGAAGGCAACCACGGGCCAAGCTGGCTAAAGTTCCACTGGCCAGTAAAGGGCGTGATTTGCAGCCCTTGATTTATACCACAGGTCATAAAGAATGACCTGTGGTGCCACTCTCGAATTTTCGTTAACCCTTTGAAAAAGCGAAAATTCGAGAAAGGAACCAAGGATCGTTTTTGCGATCCTTCGTACTAGGTATCGTGTTTTCTGCCCCTTGGACTAGCTCCGGCGCTACATGCACGCGACACGGGGGAGCCGAAATGGGTCTCTATTATAGATTTCTTTCAAAATGAATTATCGAGAACCTACCATGAATAAATTAGATCCAATACTTGCGTCAGGCGTGCAGGAATCCCGAGCCGTAAACGAGGAGGACGTCTCGGAGAAAGGCTATCACACCCTCACCCGGGTGGATCTGGCGGAAGCGGTCTATCGCCGTGTGGGCCTTTCCCGCAAGGAATCGGCGGCTCTCGTGCAGACCTTTCTGTCCGAACTTGCCGATACTCTTGCGCAGGGGGAGACTGTCAAGCTTTCCTCTTTCGGCTCGTTTGTGATTCGCTCCAAGTCGGAGCGAATCGTG
>DASQCU010000239.1:0-3500 GCA_035634575.1 Beijerinckia sp. | reverse complement strand
GCTTCCGGCGCGCAATCCGGCCGTTTCGAGATCGTCCTGGGAGCGCCATTTTTCGTAAAGTCCAGCTTTCCTGCAACACAGATCGAGGCCGCGCTCAATCGCGCCGGATTGACAAGCCGCCGCTCGATCGATGCGGGCGATTATATCTGCAACGAGACGCTCTATCTGTCCCTCGTGTCCCGGCGCGCGCGCTCGGCCGGCTTCATCCATGTGCCGCCGCTGGCACGCCGCGATCGGCCCAAAGCACTTCTCACGTCGAAAGTCACGCGGCCAACGCTAGCCATGCTGGAGCAGGCGGCGCTGATCGCGATCCTTGCGACCGCGCGAGGGCTGCGGCGCTGAACTTGATCTTGCTTGTCAGGCCCCATCGCGCACCCTTGCCGGCTTGAACAGGCCGCTCGCCTTGGCGACGAGAACGCCTTGCGCATCGCGTACATCCCCCTCACAGAAAATGAGCGAACGGCCCGGCCGTACCACGCGACCCTCGCCGAAAAGTTCGCCGCGTCCGGGCGAAAGAAAAGCTGTCTGCATGTCGATTGTCATGACCGAAGCCCCCACCGAGAGACGCGCCGCGCTGCCGAGTGCAATATCGAGCAGGGTCAGAATGATACCGCCATGGGCGATCCCGATATTGTTTTGGTGGTGATCTTTCAGACCGACCTTGAGGCGGGCAATGCCTGGCTCCCCCGTGAGAGCGATGATCCCGCAATGGGCGGCAAATGGAATTTCCACACCGAAATAATTGCTCGAAGAATCGCTCATGGGCTCAACGTTTTAGGGAAGCTTCACCTTTGATATAGCCTGAAATCCAAGGATTTCAGCGTGCCTTTCGGGCAAATCGCTTGAAGGGGCGGCTTCAAAAATCTCCAATTCAGTCCTTGACTCTCTTCCCCAAGATGGGAATCTACTAGAACAAATATAGAACTAAAACGGATCGGAGCGTGACCGATGTCGCAGGGCGGCAGTTCGGAAGTGTTGGAGTTTTTGCGCGAAAAAATCGCCCGGATCGAGGCCGATGGCAGCGAGGGCGCGGGTTTTGCGCGCCCGGCCGCACCGGCACGCATTTCCTTGGGCGAATCCTTGGGCGAAAATTTCAGCCTTGACCGGGTGCTGCAAGGCGGCCTCACGCGCGGCGCCCTCTATGAGATCGTCGCGGGCCGTCCAGGCGATGGTGCGGCGGCTTCGGGTTTCGCCTTGGCGCTTGCAGCCCGTTTCGCGGCGCAAAACAGCAAGGCGGGAGCCAGCATCGTCTGGATCAGCGAGGATTTTGCTGGGCGCGAAAATGGCCTGCCCTATGGGCCAGGGCTGCAACTGCATGGCATTGATCCCGCGCGTCTTGTTCTCGTCCATGCCCTGAACGCGAAAGAGAGCCTTTGGTGCATGGAGGAGGCCTTGCGCTGCAAGGCTGTCGCCGCCGTCATCATGGACCTCTGGAATGCGGAAAAATCCTATGATCTCGTGGCGTCCCGCCGCCTGGTTCTGGCCGCGCAAAAAAGCGGAACGCCGGGCCTGCTGCTTGCGGCTGGAATGGCAGGCAAGGCCGCAAGCCTTTCGACGGCGGCGAAAACCCGTTTCGAGATTTTTTCAGGCAAGGGGCTCCAGCTGGCCTCGGCTGGCAGTCGCATGCCCTTGCCGGGGCTTGCCGCATGGTCCGTGCGCATCGCCAAGGCCCGCGCTGGCCCTGAGGCGTCAGGTTTCGATCGCGACAAGGTCTTTGCCGTTTTCTGGGATCACGAAGAGGCATGTTTCCGTGACGCGTTTTCTCTCGCTCTCGCTTCCCACTCTCGCGACCGACCGGGTCGTCCGGCTGATGCGCGCGCACGGTCCTGGCAAAGCGCCTGAGGCGCCGCTCGCGACGCTTGCCAAGATCAAGAGCGCGCAAAGGCTCGTCGCCGTCGATCGCAAAGCGCAAGCTTTGGGCCTCAAACCCGGCATGACTTTGACCGATGCCCGCGCCAGGCATCCTTCGCTTGTCACCTTTGACGCAGATGCAAGAGCCGAGGCCGAAACGCTCAGCCATATTGCCGATTGGTGCCGCCGTTTCACCCCCCTTGCCGCGCTCGATGCACCGGAAGGGATCATCCTCGATGTGAGCGGCGCAGCGCATCTTTTCGGCGGCGAAACAAAGCTTTTGACCGAGATCGAGGCACAGCTCGAAGCGCAAGGTTTTCATGCCCGCGCGGCGCTCGCTCCGACCCCCGAAGCAGCTTGGGCGCTCGCCCGTTTCGGGACAAGGCAGATCCTGCCGGAGGATGAAAAAGAACGCCGGCGCGTATTGGGTGAGCTGCCGCTTGCCGCCTTGCGTCTGGATGAAAAAACCATTGCCGATCTCGCCCAGGCAGGCCTGCGCCGGATCGGCGATATTCTGCTGCGGCCCCGCGCGCCGATTGCAGCGCGTTTTGGCAGCACCCTTCACGCCAGGCTCGACGCCCTGCAAGGCTTGACCAAAAGCGCAATATCGCCGCGCTTTGAAGCCCCCGCCTATGTGGCAGAACGGCGCTTTCTCGATTGTATAATGCGGCGCGAGGATATTGAGGCGACAATCGCCTCGCTTGCGCAGGATCTCGCCTTGATGCTCACGCGCCATGGCGAAGGCGCAAGACGTCTCGAAGTCAACCTCTTTCGCGTCGATGGCATGGTGAAGCATATCGAGACTGGCACGAGCCGGCCCTTGCGCGATCCACAAGCCATAGCGAGACTTTTTCGCGAGCGTATCGAAGCCATAGGCCAGACGGATGAAACCGATCCACTCGACGCAGGCTTCGGTTTCGACGTCATTCGTCTCGCCGCGCTCACGGTCGAGCGCAAGGATCAGGAACAGACAGGCTGGGACACATCTTCTTGCGTGAATGAGACCGCCGATCTCGCCGCCCTCATCGACCGGCTCGGCGCGCGATTGGGATTGCGGCGGGTGACGCGGCTTGCCTTCAATGACACGCATATACCGGAATTCGCCGTCGCCGCCATGCCTGCGGCTGAGGGCAATCGAACGAGCCGGGCTTATCACTTGCAACAGCCAGCCTCGAACAATTTCGAGGCAAATTCCAATGGGGTTGAGAAAGGATTGGCTCAACGTCCCATCCGTCTGCTGCAACATCCAGAGCCGATCGAGACCATTGCCAGCGTACCTGACGGGCCCCCTTTGCGTTTTCGCTGGCGGCGCGTCATGCACGAAGTCACCGCGATTGAAGGACCGGAGAGGATCGCGCCCGAATGGTGGAAGAACGAGACCGCCCTCACCCGCGATTACTTCCGTGCCGAGGATAGCGAAGGCCAGAGATTCTGGCTCTTTCGCGAAGGGCTTTTCAATCGCGAAACGGCGCGGCCGCGCTGGTTCATGCACGGATTCTTTGCATGAAATCGCCTTCATCCCCTTATGCCGAGCTTGCGGTCACGACGAATTTTTCCTTCTTGCGCGGCGCCTCGCATCCGGAAGAACTCGTCGCCCGTGCCTTGGAATTGGGCCTTGCAGGCATGGGAATCGCCGATCGCAATTCGCT
>DASQCU010000238.1:0-1866 GCA_035634575.1 Beijerinckia sp. | reverse complement strand
GACGGCATATCGGTTGAAGGCCGCATATGTTCGTCGCGATCGAGAAGCTTCAGGCCGTTCACCTCGCGCACCGGCACCACGGAATTGGCGAAATAGCCGCTCGCCCAGGCATTTGCCGCACGCTGTTGCGATTGCACCGCGTAAGCATCAACATCATCGCGCGAAAATCCATATTTGGTCGCGATGAGATCGGCGGAGATCCCTTGCGGCATGAAGTAGGATTTGATGGCGATTGCGGGATCGACCGGCCAGGCACCGCCTGACGCACCAATTCCAAGACGGCTCATCGATTCGACACCGCCGCCAATCGCCAGGTCTTGCTGGGCCGCCATGATCTGGGCGGCGGCGAAATTCACCGCGTCGAGACCCGAGGCGCAAAAACGATTGATCTGTATGCCTGGAACGTGGTCGCCATAATCGGCGGTGAGTGCCGCCGCGCGGGCAATGTCGCCGCCCGCCTCGCCGACCGGATCGACGCAGCCGAGCACCACATCATCGACAAGATGCGTGTCGAGACGATTGCGTTCCTTGATGGCTTGCAAGGCGGCCGTGGCGAGGCCAAGCGTCGAGACTTCGTGGAGAGCGCCGTCCGGTTTGCCGCGTCCGCGCGGCGTGCGGACATGGTCGTAAATATAGGCCTCGGGCACTTCATCCTCCCTTAAGCTCGTCAGAACATGTCCGCCGGCAGCGCCATCATCGTTTCGGCTCCCGCCGTGATGCGGGCAAGATGGGCTTGAGCCTGCGGCATGATTTGCTCCATGAAATATTTGCCCGTGATCAGTCTGGCGTCCATCGAGGCGGCATTGCCAGTGCCCGCGGCCTTCTTTTCAAGCGCGGTCCTGGCGATCTTTGCCCACATGAAGCCAAGCGCGACAAGACCGAAAAGATGCATGTAATCCGAGGCGCCCGCGCCTGCGTTTTCCGGCTTCGCCACGGCATTTTCCAGAAACCAGAAGGTTGCCTTCCGGAGATATTCAGCGCCTTGCTTCAGGGGTTCGAGATAGACCCGGAGAGCCTCGCTTGCTTCGTGGTCCTTGATGAAATTATGCACCTCTCCCAAAAAGCTCTTCATCGCGCGGCCATTGTCCTTCGGCAATTTGCGGCCGACGAGATCGAGCGCCTGAATGCCGTTCGCGCCTTCATAGATCATGGCAATTCGGGCATCGCGAACGAATTGTTCCATGCCCCATTCAGCGATATAACCATGGCCGCCAAAGATCTGCTGCGCCCTCACAGTATTCTCAAATCCGGTATCGGTCAGCACCCCTTTCAGGACTGGCGTCAAAAGGCCGAGATGATCGGCGGCCGCTTGAATGGCAGCACTATCTTGAGAACGGTTGGCAACATCGCTCTTGAGGGCCGTCCAGAGAACGAGCGCCCGGGCCGCCTCGTTGAAGGCGCGAATCGTCATCAGGTTTCGCCGTACATCGGGATGAACGATGATCGGATCGGCGGGCTTATCCGGATTCATGGCGCCATTCAGCGCGCGTCCTTGCAGGCGTTCCCTGGCATAGGTCACAGCATTTTGATAGGCGGCCTCGGATTGGGCGAGGCCCTGGATTGCAACGCCGAGGCGGGCCTCGTTCATCATGGTGAACATGGCGTTGAGACCCCGATGCGGCTCGCCGATCAGCCAGCCTTTGGCGCCATCATAATTCATCACGCAAGTGGCATTGCCGTGAATGCCCATTTTATGCTCGATTGCGCCGCAAGCAACTTCATTGCGCGGTCCCAATGAGCCGTCCGGCGCAACAAGAAATTTGGGCACGACAAAGAGCGAGATGCCCTTGATGCCGGCTGGCGCGCCATCGATCCGGGCAAGCACGAGATGGATGATATTTTCCGTCAGGTCATGTTCGCCCGCCG
>DASQCU010000237.1:0-2797 GCA_035634575.1 Beijerinckia sp. | reverse complement strand
CGGGGTGAACGATGCGACGCTGGGCGCTGATCGCAAGCGTCCCGCAACCGCCCTGCCCTCGGAATCGAAGAGGTGAATGCGATCGGCCGGCGTGGAAAGATTGATGGTCTCGCCTTTCTTGACAGCGATATCACCGTCGATCTTCGCGACGATTTGATCTCTGCCCACATAAACAAGCTGAAACTCGCCAAGCTGCTCGACCACGGACACGATGCCTTGCAAAATCCCGTTGCCAGCCGGTTCAATCGTCAGATCTTCCGGCCGCACACCGAGACTGACTTTTGTTCCCGGATGCAATTGTGAAAAATCGGCGGTGATCGAAACAATATTGCCGCTCCGAAGCTGGACCTTGCCCGACTCGATGAACGTGCAAGGCAGAATGTTCATCGCGGGCGATCCGATGAATTGCGCGACGAAGAGATTAGCGGGATTGTGGTAGAGTTCCATCGGCGTACCGACTTGCTCGACACAGCCTCCATTGAGGACCACGATCCGGTCGGCCAAAGTCATGGCCTCGACCTGATCATGCGTCACGTAAATCATGGTTGTACTCGCCATGCGCTCATGCAATTTGGCGATTTCGATACGCGTCGCGACCCGCAGCGCCGCGTCGAGGTTGGACAAGGGTTCGTCGAACAGAAAGACTTTCGGGTCACGCACGATCGCCCGGCCGATCGCCACACGCTGGCGCTGGCCGCCGGAAAGCTGCTTTGGCAAACGATCAAGATATTCGGTGATCTGCAGCAATTCGGCCGCCTGCCGGACGCGGCGATCGACTTCCTGCCTGTTCGATTTGGCGAGCTTCAGACCGAAAGCCATGTTCTCATAAACCGTCATATGCGGATAAAGCGCATAGGACTGGAACACCATCGCAATGCCGCGATCGGAGGGCGAGAGTGCATTGACGACCTTGCCATCGAACTCCAGCGTACCCGAGCTGATATCCTCAAGCCCCGCGATCATGCGAAGAAGAGTCGATTTTCCACATCCCGAGGGACCGACGAAGACGATGAATTCGCCGGTTTCTATGTGCAGATCTATCCCGTGCAGCACTTCGAAAGTGCCGTAGGATTTTCTTACGTCGGAGAGCTTAAGCTCGGTCATCGCGCCTCCTCCGGTTTATTCTGTATTTTGAGGCACCGCTGAATGAAGCGCGCGACCTTCGTTAAGGATCGGCAGTCTTCGGCAACTGCCGAGCCTCTTCAGCGAAGCCTGGCGAAAAACGCCTCCTGTCCGCCGAGTGATACCCGGCCATTCTCGATCTTGCCCGCAAAGCCGAGATCTTTGATCGTTTCGGCCAAAAGCCCTGCCGGCAGATCGAAGGTGGCTGGCTCCCGGCTAAGGTTGAACACGCAGAGCATGGCCGCGCCCTCGAAATCGCGCCGGAAGGCAATGACCTCGCCAGCAGCTTCAAGAAAATCTATCGAGCCTTTGATCAATACAGGTTGCGTGCGCCGGAAATGCAGGAAACGGCGATAATGCTGGAAGATGGACTCACGCGCCGCAATCTGCTGGTCGGCGGCGAGCGGCAGATGTTCGGGAGGGATCGGCAGCCAGGGCTTGCCCGTCGTGAAGCCGCCATTCGGCGCCTTGCTCTCCCAGACCATCGGCGTGCGGCAGCCATCGCGGCCCTTGTAATCCGGCCAGAAGCGAATGCCGGACGGATCGACAAGATCCTCATAGGCAATATCCGCCTCGGTCAGGCCAAGCTCTTCCCCTTCATAAAGGGAGGCTGACCCTTTGAGCGAAAGGATCAGGGACGCCATCAGTTTGGCGAGACGAGCCGGGTCCGAAGTATAGGCGCCCCACCGCGAGACATAGCGGGTGACATCATGGTTGGAGAAGGACCAGCAGGGCCAGCCATCCTTGGCCTCGGCCTCAACCCGCTCGACGGTCGAGCGAAAATGCCGGGCCGAAAAGCTGCCGCCGAGAAAATCGAACGTGTAGCACATGTGGAGCTTGTCGCGGCCCGACGTGTAGGCGGCCATGATTTCGAGCGAGCGCGACGAGTCTTCACCGACCTCGCCGACCGCCGCCGCGCCCGGATATTGTTCAAGGAGCGCGCGCAGACGCTTCAGGAAGCCGAAATTCTCCGGCCGGTTCTTGTCATAGACATGGTCCTGGAAATTGTAAGGATTGGTGTGCAATCGGTGATCCGAGGCCGTATCGCCATCGGCTGCAACACTCTGCATCTCCCGGTCGGGCGGATTGCTCCGCAATTCCTGATCGTGAAAATAGAAGTTGACCGTGTCGAGCCGGAAGCCATCGACCCCGCGATCGAGCCAGAATTTCACTGCGTCGAGGAGCGCGTCTTGTACTTCACGATTGTGAAAATTGAGGTCGGGTTGCTCAATCAGAAAGTTGTGCATGTAGAACTGGCGGCGCCGGCTGTCCCATTCCCAGGATGGGCCGCCAAAGACAGATAGCCAATTGTTCGGCGGGGTGCCATCGGGCTCTGGATCGGCCCAGACATACCAATCCGCCTTCGGATTGGTCCGGCTCGAACGGCTCTCCTTGAACCAGGGATGCAGATCCGAGGTGTGGCTCAAGACCTGGTCGATGATGACCTTGAGGCCAAGCCGATGCGCCTCGGCAACGAGCGCGTCGAAATCGGCAAGCGTCCCGAAGATAGGATCGACATCGCGATAATCTGAGACGTCATAGCCAAAATCCTTCATCGGCGAGGTGAAGAACGGCGACAGCCAGATTGCATCGGCTCCGAGATCGGCGATATAGGCGAGCCTCTTGGTTATGCCCGGCAGATCGCCGATTCCGTCGCCATTCGAATCCTGAAAGG
>DASQCU010000236.1:0-1602 GCA_035634575.1 Beijerinckia sp. | reverse complement strand
CATTCGTTCAGGTGGTCTTGCCGCTGATCGCACCTTCAGTCGCGGCCGGATTTCTTCTCGCCGTGACCCTTTCGCTCGACGATCTCATCCTCGCGAGCTTCACCACAGGGCCGGGCACGACGACCTTGCCCATGCGCATCTATAGCGCGGTGCGTCTTGGGGTCTCACCGCAGATCAATGCGATCTCGACCCTCTTAATCATGTTCGTGGCCGTAAGCCTCGGCTTGGCCCTCGCGATGCGGCGGCAGCGCTGAACAATAATCACTCTTTACGCGCGTCTCCATCCGGCGCTTCACCAGCGGCCACGCCGGGTTTTTGGCCAAAGAGCGGGGCGGCTGCGCCGGATCGGCGAATCAGGCTCTCCACATCCGGAAGGAAGGCCGGATCGTCCCAGGAGCCTGCGAGATCGAAACGAAATTGCGGACCCTCGCGCTTGGCCTGGACCGCCGCGGGCGAGGGCGAGGCAGGCGTTGCGACAGCATGGATGTTGAGCGAGCGCTCGCCAATATCAGCGGCTCCGCCGAAGCCGAGACGCATGTTGTCGCTTTGCAAAACGCCATCTTCGATGTCGGCGACGCCCTTTTCGATATGCAGCCCGAAACTGCCTTCGTCGTACGCGGTTCGCCCGCGATGTATATCGGTCACGAGGGCAAGCGGCCGCCGCTCGATCCGGCGCAGGACCTGATCGAGATCGATCCCCTCCATCTCCCCTTGCGAAATATTGACCTGCGCCCGGCCCTGGAGATTATGCATGAGTTCACTCACGCTGGCGCCGGAACTTTCCACATTGGCGACCCCGGTCATCAGGCCGGTCCATTTGGCCCGGCCGAAGGTGTCGAGGGAAAAAGCACTCATGTCGAGCCCGGACAGCGTTGTATTGGCGCGCAGATCAATGCCCCCCTCATTGAACGCCAGGGAAGCACGGCCCTTCAGCACGCCTTGATAGGCTCGCGCTTCGCCCAAAGCCAATTCCAGGCGCCCGTTTCGCGTCATCAGGGACAGAGCCGCATCCTGCATCTCGAAAGGAGCAATGCGCAGGCGGGTCGCCGAGACGCGCAAATCGAGATCGGCAAAATCACGGCCGGATAAATCGAAGGGTTCGCTATTCCATTGTCTGTCATGCGTGAGCGCAGACGGCAGATTCGTCAGGAACGGCGTGACCGAAAGCAGACCCGTCGCCAATGTTCCCGAGACCACGGGCTTCCCGGTTTCGTTCTGGACCGCCAGCGCACCTTCAAAGGCATTGCCATCTGCCTTCAAACGCAGATTGGCGAAGGTCGCATTATTGCCATCGAGATTCGCATCGCAATTGAGATCGACATCGTCCAAGGGACTGGGAAGCGGTGTTGAGAGGCCAGCAATTTCGAAAACCCGGCGCAGGGAGGGAGCGGAGGCCTCGATATGGCCGCTATATTGGAAGCTGGGCTGGCTCGCCAGATTGCCGGAGGTGGCAAGCGAAAGAGCGCTCGCCCCGAGCTTGAGAGAAATGTTGGATTGGGCGCCACGCAAAAGCTCGACCGGCTTTGCGATCCAGGCGGCAATATCGAGCTTTTCGCCGCCGAAATTCAATGTTCCAGAGACATTGCCCGGCCCGCCCGCGTG
>DASQCU010000235.1:0-2741 GCA_035634575.1 Beijerinckia sp. | reverse complement strand
GCCCCAACACGACACCGGCGTGCCTGCAGCGACACGCCGATCTGGCGCGCCGCCGGCGTTTTGTCGCGGTCCTTAATCTCTCCGTCTATCTGTTGCTGCTTGTTTGGCTTGGCAGCATATTGCGGCATGGCGGCTGGAGTGCCCCCGATCTTTTGATCTTTATTGCTTTTGCCATTGCCGCCCCATGGAGCGTGCTTGGGGTCTGCAATGCACTCTTGGGATTCTGGCTCCTCCATTGGCATCCTGACGGCCTGTCGCAGGTCGCGCCGTTCGCGCAGGTGGACCATTCAACAAGGCCGCTGCAAAGCCGCACGGCCATGTTGCTGACAATCCGCAATGAAGAGCCTTCGCGCGCCTTCGCACGGCTGCGGGCTATCAAGGCGAGTGTTGACGCGACGAGGGAAGGAAGCGCATTCGAGTGGTTCGTGTTGAGCGACACCAGCGATTCTGGCGTTGCCGAGCTGGAAGAAAAGTCTTTCGCTGCCTGGCGGGAAGAGGCCAAGACCGGCGCAAAATTTCTGCATTATCGCCGCCGCATTAACAATATTGGCTACAAGGCAGGTAACATCCGCGATTTTTGCGAAAGCTTCGGGGCCCGCTTCGAATTCATGATTCCGCTCGACGCCGATAGTCTCATGGACGGCGAGACGATCCTGCGCCTTGTCCGCATCGGTGAGACCTATCCGCGTATCGGCATTCTGCAAAGCCTCGTCGTCGGTGCGCCGTCGGCCTCCGCTTTCGCACGCATATTTCAGTTCGGGATGCGGGCCGGGATGCGGACATACACGATGGGAGCCACCTGGTGGGCTGCCGATTGCGGTCCCTTTTGGGCGCACAATGCTCTGGTGCGCGTTGCGCCTTTTGCCGCTCATTGCGTATTGCCAAAGCTCGAAGGCGATCGGCATATTCTGTCGCACGATCAGATCGAAGCGGTTCTGATGCGACGCGCGGGCTTCGAGGTTCGCGTGCTGCCGGTGGAATGCGGCAGTTACGAGGATAATCCGCCTAACCTCCTCGAATTCATCCGGCGCGATTTGCGCTGGTGCCAAGGCAATTTGCAATATTCGAAATTGCTGACCATGCCGAGGCTCTTTCCGATGAGCCGCTTCCAGCTCTTTTGGGCGATCAGCATGTTTGCCGGTCTGCCTGCCTGGACATTGATCATTGCGCTCGTGGCGCTCATGCCAATCTTCGGCGAAGATCTATCCGTTTTCCCCGCCACATCCACAGCGCTGCTCTACATCTTGTTTCTCGTCTTTTATCTCGCGCCCAAAATTGCTGGATTTCTCGACATCGCAATGACACCGAATGGCACCACGCGCTACGGCGGGACAAAACGTTTCGCAGTTGGCGCTTTGGTCGAAATCCTGTTTTCGTTTCTCATCGGGGCGGTCACCACGCTGAACACCAGCCTCTTCATGATCGGCTTGCCATTTGGAAGGACTGTCGGCTGGAACGGCCAGACGCGCGACGCGAAGGCACTTTCATGGTCGATGGCCGCACGCGGTCTTTGGCCACAACTCGTGTTTGGAATGATCGTGTTCGCGCTTGGGGCGGCATTCGCGCCGAATCTTCTTCTGTGGTCGCTACCGCTGACGCTCGGCTACCTGCTGGCCATTCCCCTTGCCAAGGCGAGCGCCTCACCGCGATTGGGCGTTTGGCTCGCTCGGGCAGGCATTTGCGAGACGCCTGAGGGTGTCGCCGAGCCTGCGATTTTCAAGACCCTCCGACGCACAGAAGAACCAGCTTCTGATCCGCGAATCCCAGCGCTGCAATCGAGGAGCTACTTAGGAGCAAACCCTTGACCGTCCTGCTTCATCGTGACGTGAGTTATATGGAGGCCGCGGGTGAGGCGGCCGCGCGTCTTGTCCGCGTAGCGCTACCGAATCCCAGCGCAGCTGATAAGATTGATTCTGCGTGATTGGAGACCGGCGTCTGCTCGTTGGCCTCACCAGCTAAATGCCGACAGACCGCTTTCCAACCTGAGCCGAAATTCAAACTGAAACACACCCAATCAGGCCCTTCCTTTCCTTTCCCTTTCATGTATAAGGCGTGGTTCCCTCCATTCGAGGGTGCACCCGCCATCTGTGAGTACCCCGCTGGACGACATCCCGGCTGGGCGATGCAGATGGGGCTTCCTTGTCCGCCGCCGCTCGCGAAGGCGGCGGATCTTTCTCAAGAGTTTGAAAGGATTTCCGATGTCGATTACGCCGGAGCGCAAACAGGCGCTGGTGAAGGAATATGCGTTGAAGGAGGGCGATACTGGATCGCCCGAAGTGCAGGTCGCGATCCTGAGCGAGCGCATCGCGAACCTCACCGAGCATTTCAAGACGCATGTTAAGGATAATCATTCGCGCCGGGGTCTCTTGAAACTCGTCTCGCAGCGCCGTCAGCTCCTCGATTATGTGAAGGCGAGGGACGAGCCGCGCTATAAGGCCCTGATCACGCGGCTTGGCATCCGCCGTTAGAGCATTTTTCAGGCGAAGCGGGTTCCGCTTCGCCGTCCGAAAATGCGATAAAACAAACAGATAGAGCGCCTTTCCCATTCAATCTGATCGGAAAGTGCTCTAGAAATCCCACGCGAAGTCTTCCTGCTGCGCTTGAGCGGCAGGGCCCGAACCCTTAGATCTCTCTGCGATGCCGGCATCGGTCATGAAAATGACCGATGATGCCACTCCGGCAAATCGCTCTCGCGTAAGTGATTTGCTGGAAAGGAACCCTGAATTCTTTCGAATTCAGGG
>DASQCU010000234.1:0-2469 GCA_035634575.1 Beijerinckia sp. | reverse complement strand
TCGACGATCTGACCAAAGCACTCGGCGCAATCTGTGATTTGTTCAATCACACCGACTGCTTCAATTATTTCAAGGCCGCTGGATATGCTTACGATTAAAAGAGCGACGCTCTAGAGCATTTTCAGGCGAAGTGGATGCCGGTTCGCCGTCCGAAAATGCGATCAAACAAACAGGTAGAGCGCCTTTCCGATTCAATCAGAACGGAAAGCGCTCTAAATTGATCCCGGCCTACAAGCGAGTGCGCGGAAGAATGGTTCTTGAAGGCTCGCGCTTATCGCGGCGCGAGCACCATGACCATCTGGCGGCCTTCCATGGAAGGTTCGGCTTCGACCTTGGCGATCGTCCCGGTCTCGGATTTCACGCGTTCGAGCAGGCGGAAACCCAGATCCTGATGCGCCATCTCGCGGCCACGGAAGCGCAAGGTCACCTTGACCTTATCGCCCTCTTCGAAAAACCGTCGCACGGCTTTCATCTTGGTATCGTAATCATGGTCATCGATACCGGGGCGCAGCTTGATCTCTTTGATTTCGACAATCTTTTGCTTCTTGCGAGCCTCGGCGGACTTCTTCTGCTCAAGAAATCTGAATTTTCCATAATCAAGTATTTTGCACACCGGCGGTGTCGCATTCGGAACGATCTCGACAAGATCGAGCGAAGCCTCATCGGCCAATCGTTGCGCCTCAATTATTTCTACGACACCGCGGTTTTGTCCTTCGGCATCGATCAACTGGACTTCTCGGACGCGAATATCGCGATTGATACGTGGTCCATCCTTCTGTGGAACAGGGGGGGCTTTCATGGGACGGCGAATTGTTTTGTCTCCTTGTCTAATTGAGCGAACCTGACACCCTGGCGAGCCCTTACTGCTTCGCCAGAGTCGATCAGGCCCAGTAAAACATCGGGTTAATGGTGCAAGAAGTCAATAAAGACCTCTTCTTAACACTCACAAAGAATGAGCTTCGGTTGCATTTCTGAACGAGCGGCAAAAGGCTCAGCATAAGCCATGCCATAATGAGCTCCTTGTTCCAGCTCCTGAATACTTATCCTCAGGCCAAATTAGCGCCCGCCCGGCTCAAGGAGAGCGGCATAGATGGCGAGCGTTTCCGAGCTGATATGCTCGTGCGAAAAATGCCGCGTCACATGCGCGCGCGCCCGCAGGGAGAGCGCATCCCGGGCAGCTGCACCAAGCCCGAGGGCAGCGCTGATCGCGCGGGCCAAAGCTATCGCATCACCGGGCGGCACGAGCCAGCCGGTGCGCGCCGAGGCCTCGACCGCAGGTGGCGCGAGGACGATTTCGGCGGCAGCACCTAGATCCGACACGACGACCGGCGTGCCCATGGCCTGAGCCTCGACAGGAACCCGGCCCAATGCTTGCGGTTCTGTCGATGGCACGACAGCAACCGATGCGGCGAGCAGGGCGGCCGGACGATCCTCGCAATCGGCAGCACGGGCGACGATACCCTTGAGCCGCGCTTTTTCGATCAGTTTATCGAGTTCCCTGCCATGGCTCCCGCGGCCAAGGTCATCCCCGGCCAGGATGAATTTCGTCCCCACAAGACCGTTCGCGATGAGAAGGCGCGCCGCTTCGATCAGGACTTTTTGTCCCTTCCCGGGCGTCAGGCGCCCGGCGAGCAGGACAATGCGATCGTCCGGAGCTGCCCTCCATTCTCGCCGCAGCGCCTCGACCTGGGACGGGTGGACCGCATTGGGCGCGAAGAGCCGAAAATCGGTGCCGTGATGAACGACATAAACCCTGCCGCTGGCTGGCGGATAAAGCCTTGCGATCAAATCCGCCGTCTGCAGGGAACTTGTAATCACCGCGTCGCCGCGCGCCATGACTGAATTATAGCGCAGTTTGAGTGTGTTCTGGGTGGCGTAACTCGGATGGAAGGTGGTGACAAAAGGGGTTTTCGTCAATCTGGTCGCGCCATAGGCAACCCAGCCCGGGGCACGCGAGTGGGCATGGATGAGGTCCACGCGTTCGGCCTCGATGAGATGGGCGAGGCGGCGCACGTTCAGCGCCATGGTGAGGGGATTTCTGGCGCCGGCCGGGAAGGGGATCCAGATCCCGCCCTTGGCCTGGAGTTCGCTGACCATGCGGCCGCCTTCGCAGGCGATGAGCGACGTCGCCCCCGCCTCGGTCAAGGCGGTTGTTATGTCGAGCATGGTGCGCAAAACCTCCCCGCTCTGCAAATCCGGGACGATTTGCAATATGGTGGCATGGCTGAGCGGGTGCGCCGGCCGGTCCCTGAAAGAAGAGCTGGAGGCCGGTCCCATCACAGACCGCCGTTCCTGTGGCGGCGCGGCAGGCCCGCTTGAGGATGCGCTGCGGCGAAATTCGGTTTCGGTAGAAAAATCATATGGTGAGCATAAAGGTGAACGAGACGAAACCGCAATTTGAGATCGTGCAGGAAGGCACAGCCGAGTGGATTAGTCCACAATTCCTCACACAATTCTTCCCCCTTGGCG
>DASQCU010000233.1:0-2683 GCA_035634575.1 Beijerinckia sp. | reverse complement strand
GAGGAAACCGAGCACCAGCGAGCCGGCAAGGCCGAAAAGCGACGAAGTGAAGGAAATGCTCATGCCCGCGAGCGGCGCCGAAAGTCCGTTTTTCAAATCGTCGAACATGACCGTTGCATCGGAGCCGGTCTGCATGGATTTGATGACGCCGCCGATGGAGCCGACCGTTTCGAGCAGGCCCCAGAATGTACCGAGCAGTCCGAGGAAAATCAGGAGACCCGTGAGATAACGGGCAATGTCGCGCGCTTCGTCGAGGCGCGTTCCGACCGAATCGAGGATCGCCCTCAAGGTGAGGGTCGAGATCGGCGCGCCAAATGGCTTTTCACCGAGGAGGGTCGCCATGGGCGCGAGCAGAATGGGCGGCTTAACCTTGTCCTTTTGGCCGCGCGTCAGCGCATTCACCCAATGGACTTCGCGAAACAGCCGGACCACCTGCCGAAGGCCGAGCACAATACCGATCAAAAGAAGCCCGGCGATCAACCCATTGAGGCCGGGATTGGCCATGAAGGCGATGGCAATCTGCCGGTAAAGAATCAGCGCGATGAAGCCGGTGAGGATGAGAAAGACCAGCATCCGCACCAGGAATATACGCGGCGAAGAAAGTTTTAAGCGATCATCCGCCATTGGATTCGTCCACTGCGGTTGAAACTACTTCAGGAAGCGCGTTCCCGCCAAGCTCGTCAAGCGGGGATTCCGGTAAAGCTCAAGCAATTTCCCCTAGAATGACAGTATTTCCGCACTTTTGTCGAGCGCACATTGCGTGCGGCGTGGATCGGCATACGCGATTTTGCGTTCGGAGTGATTTTCTCAAGCTTGCTGATCACGAAGCGGAGCGATTGGGGGTACGGCGGCAGGCTCGCGGCTTTAGATGAATATGCGCGAGAGCTTTTTCGCCGCCGTTGCAGAGCTCCGCCACCACGCCGGAGCTTAACCAGAATAAAGCACGACCGGGCCGCACCCAAGAACGATAGCATGTCTTGCGACGAGACGACTAACGGCTCTCGTCCGCCCATCCAGTGATCACAGCTCGTGCCGCTCGCGCCGTTTCTTCCGGTATTAGTTCCAAACGCATTTCCTCTGTCTCCATTCTTGCAAGGTGCCTTTCCATCTGCTCGATAGAACAGTGACTATCGAGCAAACGAAGAATACCCGGAATGTATCGATCATATTCATTGGACAGATGTGGGTTGTCGCTAACATCCAACGGATCCCAATTCCTGAGGAGGAGGGCACGGACACGCTGGGTTCGTTCATCTTGTTTCATTTTTTACCTCCCTGATGCACATAATCCAAAATTTCCTTGACCTTGGGATCGAATTCGGAAGCGGGATAAGTGATTATAACTTCACCTCTTCGACTCAGGACGACGGCAGCCCTATCAGAAAGATAGTAGTATCGATTATTGCGTTGCTGGAGTACCAGCAGAGGATCGGCAATTGTGCTCTCAACATCCGCCAATGATCCGTCTCGGTTAGCCATTGCGTCGATCGCGTGAGATGAAACTTCGCTAATGTTGAGTTCAGGCTTATCGACGCCTACTCCCAGCTTCCCAAAGTCTTGGCCTACGAAGTCAGACGGCTTTGGTGGTGACTGTGCCTGCCCGGCTTCAGGCAGTTCAGGAGGCGTGCTTTCAGGTTCAGCGACCTGTCCCTCAACCGGATTGAGCTCGGGCGCGGCCTCATCTTTCGGCTTGGCGAAATAGTCCTTTGCACGCCGGGCAGCTTCTCGCGCAGCGCGGCGTGCGGCTTCAATCGCGAGGCGGGCGATAAAGTCCTTCCATCCGGCAGGCGTAACACTCGCCCCGCCCAACCATTCGCCGCTGGCCCGGCCATTGCCCGCAGGCCAGCGCGGCTGCGCCGGATTGAAGTGAGCTTTCCGAAGCGGTGTATCGAGATCTTCGAGCGGCGCGGGATCGAAGCCTTGCGCCTTCATGAGCTCAGTAGGCGCAACGCAAGTCTCGATGAGCTCATCGGCGACGAAGAGGCGCAAGGCCTCGTCCATGGGATTGCAAGGCGGCAGGCGCGCATGGCTCAGATGAATATGCGCCAGTGCCTTTTCGCCGCCGTTCCAAAGCTCCGCCGCGCGGCGGAGCTTGGTCACAATATGAGGCGTGACTGGCCGCTCATAGGCCGTTGACAGCAGCGCAAGAATACGTTGCTCGTCGTCGAGGATAAGACGCTGCCGCCCGCGTTCGTCCTGTCCCACGCGCGCAAGAAAGGTTCCCGCGCCGAGCACGAGACCTTCGTCCGTGATTTCCGGCGCGGGGCGAAAGCGGCCTCGATGGGCGTAAGCCTCCCATGCCTGCAAAAGCTCATCTTTCGGTTCCACCAAACACTCCGATTTCTATCGGGGGGAATTTGATCAGGAACCTAAAGCCAAGCGGCGGAAACACCAAAAACAAACCATGAACACAACGGCGACGAAAACAAGTGCAATCGCGGAAAAGACAAGAGTCCCGAACTCCCGCCTAATCGGTTTGGCCTATGGCTCGATTGGAGAAAACAATTGGCGGACAAGCTGCCAGGGTGCTACAAAACCAGGCGGAACAGCCTATATCTGTTCGGGGATGGAAATGAAGCGCCGTCCTGCGGGGGATGGTGCAACTTGGAGGCTCATATGACCTGGACGACCCCCACAGTCACCGAAATCTGCATCGGCATGGAAGTAACGAGCTACGCTTCAG
>DASQCU010000232.1:0-6654 GCA_035634575.1 Beijerinckia sp. | reverse complement strand
TGAGGCGCGGTATTCTGCACAAAATGCGAAGAATTTTGTAAAGCCTGAGTCTCGTCAGGACTGGCGGCCACTGAAGCCGCGAATGATCCTGCCGCAAGGAGGCCTAGAATCGCAAAGAGAGCCTTCATGATTTCGCTCCCGGTTGGCTGTGCCGGTATAATTTGCAGGCGAGCCGGGTGGTTCCAGCGAAGTCTTGTCGCTCTCGTGCAGGATAAGGGCTTGCGCCAACGGAGCTTTTTTGCGCCTATTCAGGCAAGGCCGCGCCCGGAGACGGAATAACCTCCCTCGGTTTCGGTCTCTGTTTCATTGAGGCTTTCGTTACGGGCTTTGCGGCCTCGTGTTCCTTGGCATTTCGTTGTATTTTGCTTCGAGGGCGAGCGCGCGCGCCTCGGTCATCCGAAGGGCGCAAAAGCCATGCACTTCCTCGCGTGCGTAATTGCGGCAGGCGACCTCGCGCTCGGAAGAAAATCCGGCCTGTTCGGCGGCAATCGTCTTGATCGCGGTCTTGTCCTTGCCCGCGCTCGCCAGCACGGCCCGAAAATTGGCGCGCACATTGGATTCGGCATGGGGGCGGGCGTGTTCCATCGCCTTTGCCTCCTTGTCGCCGATCGAATCGCCCGGCGGTCCCCAGAGGCCGGTCGGATCGACGCGGCAATCGGCAGCCACGAAATCGCATTCCGGCTTCTCGCGGCTGATGAAGACGGCGCCGTTCAGAACATCGAAGGAAAAGGGGCAGGCCGCAAGATCGACTTCATAGCGCGATACCCCTGCCGGGCGGTCTGCAAATCGCGGCGTGATCGGCTGATTTGCTATGACATCGACCCGGCATTGTTCGGATGGCGCAGAAATCTCTTCGCCCGCAAGCGACAGGCGGGTGATGGTGAGCGCCCTGTCGGCGCCGCGCGCGAAGGTAATTGCTCCCGTCGAACCGTTTCGGACCAGATCGCGGCCAATGATCGTTTCTTCGCCCGGAGGTTTCAACCCGATTGGTTTCGGCTTGTTTTTGACGCCCGGGACGGGATTTGCGTGCGGGTTCGCAGTTCCTCCGGACGAGGGCTCAGCCGCGTGAATGGCCCCCGGCAGCACTAATTGAGCGCCCGCCCGAGATCCGGCGAGAAGGATTGCACACAGGGCCATTGTGAATCCAATAGCCGGACGGAGATCCATCGATTTTGCCCCATGATTAATATCAAGGATCGCAAAAGGCGGCCCTTGGTTCCTTTCTCGAATTTTCGTTTTTTCAAAAGGTTAGCGAAAATTCGAGAGTGGCACCACAGGTCATTCTTGATGACCTGTGGTATAAGAGATTGGGAATTATAATCCGCCGCGCGACATTAAGGAAAATCTTCAGCCTGACCTTGTCCAGGCTTTTCAAAGCATACCCTGAATCCGAAGGAATTCAGGGTTCGTTTCCGGTAAATCGCTGACGCGATGGCGATTTACCGGAGTTGTACCGCCTGTTCCTCCGGAACGGCGGTATACGAAGCGAAAATTTCAGGAACGTCCGGCTGGCATTCCCATGACCGTTGTTGCCAGACATTATTTTCACAAATTGGGCGAATAATGCTTAAGAAAAGGCGGTGTTTTTGCGGTATGTCCTTGAGGGTAAATTTGCGGCCGTGTCCAAGGCAAACTTGGGCACGGGGCGGGCCCAAAAGACAGGCCGCGATGACCGCAATCTTGGCTTGCGCGGCAAAATCCGCCGCCTATATACGGCCCATCTTGCGTTCACGCGCGGTGATACCAAATTTGAACATAATCGGGGACCGGGCGGAAATACCGTCCGCCCACTAGCCGGTTCGCTTCGGGAGCCGGTGGTCTTGCGAATCGAAAGGACGGGATCATGGGTAAGGTAATCGGAATCGACCTCGGCACCACCAATTCCTGCGTGGCTGTCATGGAAGGGACGACGCCGAAAGTCATTGAGAATGCGGAGGGCTCGCGGACCACACCGTCGATCGTCGCTTTCACCGATGATGGCGAGCGCCTCGTCGGACAGCCAGCGAAACGCCAGGGCGTCACCAATCCGGAGCGGACATTCTTCGCGATCAAGCGGCTCATTGGACGCACCTTTGACGATCCAATGACGAAGAAGGACATTGGCCTCGTTCCCTATAAGATCGTCAAGGCGCCGAATGGCGACGCATGGGTCTCGGCCGATAGCAAGCAATATTCGCCTTCGCAGATTTCGGCCTTCGTTCTGCAAAAGATGAAGGAGACGGCTGAGTCTTATCTCGGCCAGCCGGTCACCCAGGCTGTCATTACCGTTCCCGCCTATTTCAACGACGCTCAGCGTCAGGCGACCAAGGACGCGGGCAAGATCGCGGGCCTTGAGGTTCTGCGCATCATCAACGAGCCGACCGCTGCCGCGCTCGCTTATGGGCTCGACAAGAAGGGCTCGGGCATGATCGCCGTCTATGACCTTGGCGGCGGCACGTTCGACATCTCGATTCTCGAAATCGGCGATGGCGTTTTCGAGGTGAAATCGACGAACGGCGACACTTTCCTCGGCGGTGAGGATTTCGATACCCGTCTCGTCGAATATCTCGCCGATGAATTCAAGAAAGAGAACGGCATCGACCTCAAGAAGGACAAGCTTGCCCTCCAGCGCCTGAAAGAAGCGGCTGAAAAGGCGAAGATCGAACTCTCCTCTGCTTTGCAGACGGAAATCAACCTTCCCTATATCACCGCCGATGCGACCGGGCCGAAGCACCTGACCTTGAAGCTCACCCGGGCGAAACTTGAGGCTCTGGTCGACGATCTCATCCAGAAGACTGTCGAACCCTGCCGGAAGGCCTTGAAGGATGCCGGGCTGACGGCGGGCGAGATCGACGAAGTCGTGCTCGTCGGCGGCATGACCCGTATGCCCAAGGTGCAGGAGGTTGTGAAACAGTTCTTCGGCAAGGAACCGCATAAGGGCGTGAACCCCGACGAGGTCGTGGCGATCGGCGCGGCGGTTCAGGCGGGCGTGTTGCAGGGCGATGTCAAGGACGTGCTGCTCCTCGACGTGACGCCTCTGTCGCTTGGCATCGAGACGCTCGGCGGCGTCTTTACCCGGTTGATCGAGCGCAATACGACCATTCCGACGAAGAAGAGCCAGGTCTTCTCGACGGCGGAAGACAATCAGACCGCGGTCACCATTCGTGTCTTCCAGGGCGAGCGCGAAATGGCGGCGGATAATAAGCTCCTCGGCCAGTTCGATCTGGTCGGGATTCCCGGTGCGCCGCGCGGCGTGCCGCAGATCGAGGTCACTTTCGATATCGACGCCAATGGCATCGTGAACGTGACCGCGAAGGACAAGGCGACGAACAAGGAGCAGCAGATCCGGATCCAGGCGTCGGGCGGTCTCAGCGAGTCCGATATCGACAGGATGGTGAAGGATGCCGAGCAGCATGCCGCCGAGGACAAGCTGCGCCGCGAATTGGTCGATGCCAAGAATCAGGGCGAGGCGATGATCCACTCCGCCGAGAAATCCTTGGCGGAATATGGCACGAAGGTCTCCGAAGCCGACAAGAGCGCGATCGAAGGCGCGGTCAGCGCCTTGAAGACCGCGCTTGCTGGCGAGGACCTCGAGGGCATCAAGGCCAAGACGAACGATCTCGTGCAGGCTTCGATGAAACTTGGCGAGGCAATGTACAAGGCGGGCGCGGCCGAAGGCGAGGCTCATGCCGAGCAAAAGGACGATGTGATCGACGCGGACTTCAAGGAAGTCGGCCCCGACGATAAGAAAAAGTCGGCGTGACGCAGGCATTGGCCCGCGGTTTGTATAAAAGGCCCGGGCCTCCCTTGTGGGGGCTCGGGTTTTCCCTGCGTGACCAGGACTGCGCTCTCGATTTTTCGTCAGCCTTTTGAAAGCGAAAATTCGAGAAGGGAACCAAGCGTCGCGTTTCGCGGCGCTTGATATAAACCATATATAATCCATCCCTTGGAATAGGCGGTAAGCGCCCTCGGCGCCTTTGATTGGAACGCGAATTACTATGGGCAAGCGCTGTTTCTACGAAGTTCTGGGCGTTTCCAAGACCTGTACGGATTCGGAAATGAAATCCGCCTTTCGCAAGGCGGCCATGCAGTGTCATCCCGATCGCAATCCGGGCAATGCGGAAGCTGAAATTCAGTTCAAGGAATTGAACGAAGCCTATCAGACCCTATCTGACGCGCAAAAGCGTGCCGCCTATGATCGCTATGGCCATGCCGCCTTCGAGCAGGGCGGTTTCGGTGGCGGACACGATGGCTTCGCCTCGTCGATGGCGGATATTTTCGACGATCTCTTCGGCGATATGATGGGACGGCGCGGCGGCGGCCGCAATGGCCCCGCGCGCGGGTCGGACCTGCGCTATAATATGGAGATCGCGCTCGAAGAGGCCTTTCACGGCAAGACGGCCGAGTTGAGTCTGCCATCTTCCATGACCTGTGAGGCCTGCAACGGTTCTGGCGCCAGGGCGGGTGCCAAGCCCAAGGTTTGCGGGACTTGCGGCGGGCATGGCAGGGTCAGGGCGCAGCAAGGCTTCTTCGCGATCGAGCGGACTTGCCCGCATTGCCATGGACGCGGCGAAGTAATCGACGATCCTTGCCACTCCTGCGGCGGTTCGGGGCGGGTCACGCGCGAACGCAAGCTCTCGGTCAATGTTCCGGCAGGCGTCGAGGATGGGACCCGGATTCGCTTGAGCGGGGAAGGCGAGGCGGGCACGCGCGGCGGGCCCGCTGGGGATCTTTATATTTTCGTCTCGACGAAGCCGCATCCCTTCTTCCAGCGCGATGGCGCCGATCTTTTCTGCCGGGTTCCGATTTCGATGGTTTCGGCGGCGCTTGGCGGCGAGGTCACTGTGCATACGATCGACGGCGGCGAGGCCAAGGTGAAGATTTCGGAGGGGACCCAGTCCGGCAAGCAGTTCAAGCTCAAGGGCAAGGGGATGCCGGTCTTGCGCTCGCGCGAGGTGGGCGACCTCTATATCCAGGCGACGGTTGAAACTCCGCAAAATCTCACCAAGCGTCAGCGTGAATTGCTCGCCGAATTCGATGCGGAATCCTCAACGAAAACGCACCCCGAATCATCCGGCTTTTTCGCCAAGATGAAGGATTTCTTCGAAAATCTCAGTGGCCAGTGAAGCGACCGGCGGACTGCCTGAATCCGACAGATTTCGAAGATTTTTCCAGAAAATCGCTTGACAGAGGGCGGTTTTTCCAAACGCGCGCTCCCTCTTTCCTCAAAGAGCCGGGTTGCCTATATAGTGCGCGCCAATTCCTTGACGAGGGGCTGTTTTATCGGCAATTTCCCCGCGTGAAAGATTTATGACTGTACCAAGGGCCACCTTTTGCGACCCTTGGCGGTGCCACTTCAGCAAATCGCTCGCACAGAGGCGATTTGCGACAGGGTTGGAGAATGGAGCGCCTGTTCAATCAATTGGAAACGGAAAGCGCTCCCAAGCAAGGACATTGTCGTTTGACCATCGAATCCTTGCATTCGAAACGAAGCGGCGCATCAAGGCCCGCGAGCAGAATCGAGGAACGCCTTGCGGATGAGGCGCGGTTCTTCAAGTCCTGGCTCGATAATCCCATCCTGACCGGGGCTGTTTCCCCATCGGGGCGGTTCCTCGCCCGGACGATGGCGCATTATGTCGACCCAAAGGCCGCCGGCCCGATCATCGAGCTTGGGCCGGGAACCGGACCGATTACGGAAGCGCTCCTTCAGCGTGGCGTTGCGGCAGAACGGCTGTTTCTCGTCGAATATGATGGGGATTTCTGCAAGCTTTTGCGGCAGCGTTTCCCCGGCGTCCATATTGTCCAGGGCGACGCCTATCGTCTCGCCCAGACTCTCGGCGACCTTCTTGAGGAACCGGCGGCGGCGGTGGTCTCCAGCCTGCCGCTTTTGAACAAGCCTGAACGGCAAAGGCTTGCTCTTCTCGAAGACGCCTTCCATTGCATGGCGCCGGAGGGCTGTTTCATCCAGTTCACCTATGGGATGCTTTCGCCGATTCCGCGCCATCTCGCTGGCTCGCGTTTTGAATCGCAGGTCTCGGCTCCGGTCTGGCTCAATCTGCCGCCCGCCCGCGTCTGGGTCTATCGGCGCGCAACCCTCGGAGCCGCGGCAAGGCCTGCGAAAGTTTTGGATTTCCTCGATAAGCTCAAGGCGGGTACAGGCAAGATCCAGCTTGACCTGAAGCGCGAAATAGAAGCGGCCAAGGCGAGGCTCAATCTGCACGCGGGCCGGGTGAACCCGCGCGGCGGGCTGAAGCTTGACCCGGCCCTGCGGATGCTGCGAAAATTGCCCCATTCCAATAAGTCACGCGGCCCGTGAGCGAGATGTCCGATCAGCGCGAGGCGACCGAAGTTTCAGCCATTCAGCGCGAAAAACTTATCGTTGCGCTTGATGTTGCAAGCCGCGCCGAGGCGGAGGCCTTGGTCACTAGGCTTGGCGAGAGCGTGACCTTTTACAAAATCGGGATGGAGCTTGCCTATGGAGGCGGCCTGCCTTTCGCGCAGGATCTCATCGCGCAAGGCAAAAAGGTGTTTCTCGACCTCAAGCTGCATGACATTCCAACCACCGTGACCAAGGCTGCGGCGCAAATCGCGCGCCTCGGCGCGAGCTTTCTGACCGTCCATGCCTATCCGCAAACGCTTGCGGCGGCAAAGCTCGGGGTTCAAGGCTCGCCGCTG
>DASQCU010000231.1:0-4005 GCA_035634575.1 Beijerinckia sp. | reverse complement strand
CAGCAACCCTGAAGGTTCAGTTTGCAGGATTGCCGGGGCCCTCAGGGAAATGCGAATCAGCGCCAAGGCCGAGACGGCCGCGCGTCCCGCTATCACCGTACCGATCCTGATCGCCGCCCGCGTGCGCCGGCTTGAAAGCGCCATCATACATGGCGAAAAAGCTGTCGGCCTGTGCGGGATAAGAATCCTTCGCAGCGGCCGCGCCAACCGAAGCGAATGCTATCGCTGCGGCAAGAGACATTGCGGAAATTTTCATTTTCTTGGCCTTCATCTTCTCCAGCTGTTGACTCCAGCTGTCGAGCGATAGCTAAGGCCGCGAAGGGCTTATGATAATTGCTAAATGCGCTATTTCATTTTTTCATACGGGCTAATAGTCACTGCGGTTTGCTCGCGGCACGCGATGATCTGTTCAAATTGAGAGCGTCTATGCAGTTCTGCTTTCCATAAATTGGAAAGATCTTTTGCAAGAAGAGCGCTTCCTTTTGGCAGCCCCGAAGGCTCAAAATTCCATTGTTCGTTGAGTCAGCGCGCATTCTTGCGGCTGTTTCGTACCGGAAACAATGAATATCGAGTAAAGGGAAGACGCATGTCCAAGGGCCTTACACCGGCATTCCTGTCCAATCTCGAAATGACCGCGGACGAAGCGGCCTCCTTGATCCCCCGCAACGCGGTCTTGGGCCTTAGCGGATTTACGCGCGCAGGCGATGTCAAGGCAGTTCCAGCGGCGCTCGCGCGCAGAGCCGCCCACGAGTCGCTGCAGCTAACGGTGGCGACAGGTGCGTCGCTCGGTCATGAAACGGACGCCCTTTTGGCGAAGACGGGAATTCTCGCGCGCCGCTATCCTTTTCAGGCCGATCCAACCCTGCGCCGGGCCATCAATGATGGAAAGGTGATGTTTATCGATCACCATCTGTCCGAAACCGCAGAAGCCATGCGTTCCGGCGCGCTAACGCCGCCTGATGTCGCGATCATAGAAGCGCTTGATCTTGACGAACAGGGCCTCATTCCAACAACCTCGGTTGGCAATTCGCCGGTCTTCGCGGCGCTCGCCAAAAGCATTATTGTGGAGCTCAATTCCGCCCATTCGGAAGCGCTGCGCGGTGTCCATGACATTTGCCAGCCAAAACCCTTTGGGCAGCGTGAACCGATTGGAATTGTTGCGCCAAACACAAGGATCGGAACGCCGTTCATTCCAGTCGATCCGGCCAAGATCAAGGCCGTTGTGCGAACGAACCAGGCCGACAGCAAGGCCGGGCCCAGCGCGCCATCGCCTGAAACCGATGCGATCGCCGGTCATCTTCTTGAGTTTCTGGACCATGAAGTGAAGGCTGGGCGTCTCGATCGGCGGCTCGCTCCGCTGCAGGCTGGCATAGGCAAGATCGCCAATTCGGTCCTGGCGGCTTTTACCGAGAGTTCGTTCGAGGCGCTCACCATGTATAGCGAGGTGCTGCAGGACAGCACTTTCGACCTCTTCGACAGCGGCAAGCTCATCTTTGCCTCAGCTTCCTCGATCACGCTCGATGCGCGCCAGGATGCCTTGAAGGATTTCGGACGTTACCGTGATCGGGTCATCTTACGCCCGCAAGATATCAGCAATCATCCAGAGGTCGTGCGGCGTCTCGGCGTGATCGCCATCAACACGGCGCTTGAGGCTGATATTTATGGCAATGTGAACTCCACGCATGTCAATGGCAGCCATATGATGAATGGCATTGGCGGGTCGGGCGATTTCGCGCGCAATGCCAGGCTTTCTGTTTTCGTCACCCAATCGGTCGCCAAGGATGGCGCCCTTTCACGTATCGTCCCGATGGTGCCGCATGTCGATCATGGTGCGCAGGATGTCGATATTCTTGTGACAGAGGCCGGGCTTGCCGACTTGCGAGGCTTGGCCCCGCGTGAACGTGCGCTCACCATCATTCGCAATTGCATGAACGCAAACTATCGCGAGCTCGCCCTCGATTATTTCAACGAGGCAAAACGCCGAGGGGGTCACACCCCGCATGTTCTGGAAAAAGCCTTCAGCTGGCATGAGCGCGCTCAGTCGAGCGGCTCGATGCTCGACACAGCCGGGGCAGTTGAGAAACGCCGGCTCGCGGCTGCCGAATAGGGCTATCGCCCCGCCGCGACCCCATCAACCATGCTTGGGCACAGCACGGCTCAGACAATCGATGAACAGCCGGACCTTGGGATCGTTCGTCGCGTGCCTGCTGAAGATCACGGACACCTCCAGTTCGTCGGCGCTATGCCACTCCGGCAAGACGACCTTCAGCGCGCCGCGCGCGATATGCGGTTCGCTTATGAGCCCACCGAGGATGGCAAAGCCCGCGCCGCTTAAAACGTGATTGAGGATCAAGGAGCCCTCGTTCGACGCCAGGCGGGGGATGAGTGTCACCTGGGTCTGCGCGGTGCCATTCGTGAAGGAAATGACGGTTCCCGTCGGCGGCGCATCAATATTGATGGCCAGGAAATGGTGCTTTTCGAGATCTTCGATCTTCTCGATCGGCGGCGATCTTCCGAGATAGGCGGGCGACGCCACGATGCGGCGTGGACCATGAAGAAGATGATGCACGACATAGGTTGAATCCTTGAGCGCGCCGATCCTCAGCGCGACATCAAACCCGTGTTCGATGAGATCCAAGGGTTCGTTGTTCAACGTGAGATAGACCTGGACCTCCGGATAGAGCTTTTGAAATGACTGCAGCACCGGGGCGACAGTCACCATCCCAAGCGAATAAGGCGCAAGAACACGCAACACGCCCGCTGGCTTGGCATGATGATTCTTGGCGAGGAGTTCGGCCTCGTCGATCAGCACGAGGCCTTGCGCCGCGCGATCATAGACTTCACGCCCGGCATCGGTGACCGAGATCCGGCGGGTGGTTCGCCGCAGAAGTTCGATCCTCAAACGGTGCTCGAGATCCTGAACCTTGCGGCTGACGGTCGCCGGTGGAACCCCGAGCTGCCGGGCAGCGGCGACGAAGCTTCCCCGCTCGACAACGCGAACGAATGCGATCAGATCATCGAGCTTTTGCATATCTTCTCATCGAGATTGCACCATTTGGATCGATCCGATCCGCAGCCACAATTGGAACAAAACTCCCCCAAATGAGGATATGAAACGCAAATCGAACGCTGTTGGCCGATGATCTCCCTCTGATACATTACATTCTTCCAGTTTCGATAATAACTTCCCTGTTACCGAAAGTGTGCAGCGCGACAAGCTTGCTTTGCGAGCCGCGAACGGTTAGCGCTCTTCGACCATTGCCGGGACCGACATGACGACAAAAAATGGCCTGACCTATGCCGATGCCGGCGTCGATATAGACGCGGGCAATGCCATGGTCGAAATGATCAAGCCGCATGTGCGCGCGACGCGCCGGGCGGGCGCCGACGCGGAAATTGGCGGTTTTGGCGGGCTCTTCGATCTGAAGGCGGCGGGCTTTACCGATCCGATCCTCGTTGCCACGAATGACGGGGTCGGCTCCAAGGTCAAGATCGCGATCGAGACCGGCAACCACACGACAATCGGCGTGGATCTCGTCGCCATGTGCGTGAACGATCTCGTCGTGCAGGGCGCCGAGCCTTTGTTTTTTCTCGATTATTACGCGACTGGCAAGCTCGATCCGAAGGCTGGCGCGGACGTCGTCAAGGGCATAGCGCAAGGCTGTATCGAGGCGGGCGCCGCCCTGATCGGCGGCGAAACCGCCGAAATGCCCGGTCTTTACACAGGCACGGATTATGATCTCGCGGGCTTCGCGGTGGGCGCCGTCGAGCGCGGCCGGCTGCTGCCGAAATCAGGCATTGCGAGCGGCGACCGGCTCCTGGGGCTTCGCTCCTCCGGCCTCCATTCCAATGGATTTTCGCTGGTGCGCAAGATCATTGCCGATGCGGGTCTTGCCTGGAGCGTCGAAGCGCCGTTCTCGTCTGGCGAGACCTTGGCGAGGCGCTTCTCGCGCCAACCCGCATCTATGTCCGGCAGATCCTGCAAGCCCTTGCCGCCACCGATGG
>DASQCU010000230.1:0-3525 GCA_035634575.1 Beijerinckia sp. | reverse complement strand
CACTTCATGCCAGGCGGCCCCGAGAACCCGCTTGGCGCGCGGGCCATGTATCTCGGCGGGACCCTCTATCGCATTCATGGCTCGAACGAACCCGAGACAATCGGTCAGGCCGTCTCGTCAGGCTGTATCCGCATGACGAATGATGATGTCATGGATCTTTATGAACGCGTCAAAGTCGGCGCGCGGGTCATTGTTCAGCGGTAGAAGCCAACAACTTGTTTCAAAAGCCACCGCCTCATCCTGAGAGGTTGTAACTTTATTCGAAATTTGGCGTTTTTGGGATCAAAAAACCCGATGAAATCAATGGTGAATTTTGGCCAAATTCGAAAGAGTCACAGCCTCTGAGGAGCCACGAAGTGGCGTCTCGAAGGATGCTTCCAGTGTTCCCTCATGCCGCCCTCGTCCTTCGAGGCGGCCTTGCAGGCCTCCTCAGGATGAGGGCTTGGATGGCGCCAGCTTTTTGAAACAGGTTCTAACTCCGCCAACAGAATGATTGTTGGTGTTACTAGACACCACTCAAGGGTCGCTGTTTGTGACCCTTGCTTGCTGTTTGTCTCGAATCCGCCAACATTCAAGCGTGCTCCCCCCGGGAGCAAGCTTCATATTGTTTTATAACTGACCGGGCCGATCCCGCGTGAGCCCCTTCTCCGCAAGTTCGGCAATGTAAAAGGCCCATTTTTCCTCGTGCTGGCTGCCAAGCTCATAGAGGAAGTTCCAGGAATAGATCCCGGTCGAGTGCATGTCGTCAAAGGTCAGACGCACCGCATAAGTGCCAACCGGCTCGATCCCAATAATCACGCATTTTTCCTTGCCGCCGACTGTCACCCGTTCCTCGGGGCTATGACCCTGGACTTCGGCGCTCGGGCTCATGACGCGCAAATATTCCGCCGAGAGGTCGAAGGAAGGACCATTTTCGAAACTCACGCTCAGAGTCCGTCCGCTGTCCTTCAGGCGCAATTCGCTCGGCCATTGGCCACCCATTTCGCTCATCTCTTTGCCCCGCCTTCGAAACTTTAGTTCACAAAGCTACGTATTACCCTTATCGGCATTTAACCGTCGGACTATATGTAAGGCCATGAATATCGCCGTCACAAGATCGCAGGCAAAATCCGAACCACCGGAAGCCCTGGTTTTATTGCCTCCCGCCATCCCCCCGCTTGTCGATCCGTTCGGACGCGAGATCACTTATGTCCGCGTTTCGGTCACGGACCGCTGCGATATGCGCTGCGTCTATTGCATGTCGGAGGACATGAATTTCCTGCCCAAGCCGCATCTTCTGACCCTCGAAGAACTCGACCGCCTTTGCACGGCTTTTGTGATGCGTGGCGTCCGCAAGCTGCGCATTACCGGCGGCGAACCTTTGGTGCGGCGCAATATTCTCAGCCTGTTCCGTTCGCTGTCACGCCACCTCGAATCGGGGGCGCTGTCCGAACTGACACTCACCACGAATGGATCGCAGCTTGCGCGCTTTGCCGATGAGCTTGCCGCCTGCGGCGTCCGGCGGCTCAATGTTTCACTCGATACGCTCGATCCTGAAAAATTTCGAAAAATCACGCGCTGGGGCGATCATGCACAAGTGATCAGGGGAATAGATGCCGCCCAGAACGCGGGACTCGCGGTCAAGATCAATATGGTCGCTTTGCGCGGCGTGAACGATGCCGAGATTGCGCCAATGCTCGAATGGGCGCATGGGCGCGGCATGGACCTTACCTTGATCGAGGTCATGCCGCTCGGCGTCATCGAGGCAGAACGGGTGGATCAATATCTGCCTTTGGACCTTGTCAGGGCGCAATTGGGGGAGCGCTACACGCTTGAAGATATAGACTATAAGACTGGCGGCCCTGCCCGCTACGTTCGCGTCGCGGAGACCGGGGGCCGGCTTGGCCTCATCACCCCCCTCACCCATAATTTCTGCGAGGGCTGCAATCGCGTGCGGGTGACCTGTACGGGAACGCTTTATATGTGCCTTGGCCAGGAGGATGCTGCGGATCTGCGCGCACCATTGCGTGCCTCCTCCACGGATGAGACTTTGCACGCGGCGCTCGAAGCCGCGATCGCGCGCAAGCCGAAGGGCCATGATTTCGTCATTGACCGAAATGTGACGAAGCCTGCGGTATCACGCCACATGAGCGTGACGGGCGGATAGTTCGCCCCTCTTCGAGCGAGGCCGAAACCGCAACTCGCCCATGCGCAAACGCCTTCCCCAGAAGGAGGGCGGCGGCGGACACCGATCCTATTCGATGAAAATTTTTGGCGCGACGCGGGCGCGGCCTTTTTCGAGCGCGGCCTTAACCTGCCCTGCAATATCGAGATAGACCTTGGCATGGGCGCTGTCGGGATCGGTGACGACGACCGGCCTGCCCGAATCAGCAGTTTCGCGAATATTCATATGCAGCGGGACTTCGCCGAGGAATGGCACGCCAACGCGTTCAGCCTCGTGCCGTGCGCCGCCATGGGCGAAAATATCCGACCTGCCGCCGCAATGCGGACAGAGGAAATAGCTCATGTTCTCGACGATGCCGAGCACCGGCACATCGACCTTGTTGAACATGGCGACCCCGCGTCTGGCATCGATCAAGGCGAGATCCTGCGGCGTCGAGACCACGATCGCGCCAGCCAGCGGCACGTTCTGCGCCAAGGTGAGCTGCGCATCGCCGGTGCCGGGCGGCATGTCGACAACGAGGCAATCGAGTTCACCCCAGGCGACTTCGCGCAATAATTGCTGGATCGCGGCCATGACCATGGGGCCGCGCCAGATCATGGGATCTTCTTCCTCGACCAGGAATCCGATCGAGATGGCTTTCACGCCATAAGCCTCAAGCGGACGCATCAACCGGCCTTCCGATTCAGGCTTGGCCTTGAGACCAAGGAGGCGCGGCAACGAAGGACCGTAAATATCCGCGTCGAGAATGCCGATTTTCCAGCCGAGAGCGGCAAGCCCCAAGGCAATATTGACCGCTGTCGTCGATTTTCCGACACCGCCCTTCCCCGAGGATACGGCAATAATATTGGCGATTCCCGGAATGGCTATGCTGCGCGCCGGCGCATGTTTATGCGCGGCAGGAGGCGGTGGCGGCGCGGCCTGTTTTTCGGCGGTGAGGCTGACGAGCGCATTGGCGACGCCGCCGATTTTCTTCACTGCGGTCTCGGCCGCGACACGCATCGTCTCCATCGCGGCCGATTGCTGCGGATCGATGGCGATGGAAAGATAGACCTTGCCATCCTTGATCGACAGGCCCGCAATCGCCCCCGATTCCGGCAAAGGCGTCTTGCCGTCCGGTCCTGGGACAGCCTTGAGAGCGTTGAGGACGTCTTGGTCGCTGACCATTCACTATCGCTCCATTCCTGGGGCTCGCAGATCCACTTCGATCTCGAAGTCGCGGCGTTATAGGCGCTCGCTTGCGCCTGTTCAATCACGCGATTCTCGAAGCAAAAGCTGCGCCAGCGCTGCCTCTTCACGACGTTTTGCACATCCAGATTATATAATATATGCGCTCATTTTCCGTAGCCTCCTCAGAAAGGCCG